>NZ_CEXQWX010000084.1:0-26358 GCF_982718395.1 Carboxylicivirga sp. | reverse complement strand
TCCGATCTCAAGACGATATGGCAATCAATAGTGGATCAATAATCGTCTATATATGAGGTTTAATTACTTATCCGATGAATATTAACGATGTGTAAATATTCATCGGATAAGTAACTAACAATTCGTTACTAACATTACTTCCATTCAACAACGTGTCCACGATCGTTATGCAGCATTTCTTCAGGTACTGAAACTTTAACTGATTCTGAAAGTCGATCAAGCAACAAGCGCTTGTAAAAGGCTCGTGAATAAACCAAACTCACTTCACGAAGCGGAACAGGTGATTCAAATTCTTTTACCTGCTTATGCATATCGAAAGCCAGTTCCTCGGTAGCTAAACCAGGTAATAATGTATAACCCCCTTCAGTATCTACCATCTTACGAATGGT
The DNA here is from genome assembly GCF_982718395.1 of Carboxylicivirga sp. NCBI lineage: Bacteria > Pseudomonadati > Bacteroidota > Bacteroidia > Marinilabiliales > Marinilabiliaceae > Carboxylicivirga > Carboxylicivirga sp. The sequence goes on along the minus strand of NZ_CEXQWX010000084.1, from coordinate 25,969 downwards.
ATCCAAAGAACCACTCTCAAAATGCAATGGTAGTTCAGAGCTCACATTCTCTTGCAACTCACATAGGTTTAGTACTTGTGATCGAAAACAATGTCCTTCATCCAACAACCATAAGCCCGATGATGTAAGCATATCCACCGTTAAAGTCTCAACTTTGTGCAACGAGTGATCAGGATGAGCATATATCAAAACATCTTCATAAAACAATGGCTGCTCGATAATATCATTTTCCTCCAATGGCGTTACTAATATTGCAGCATCCAATAAATCCTTTTTCAGCGCTTTTACCAGCTCTTCAGTAATCATCTCTTTAAAAGAGATATTGACCAAAGGATTATTCTTTTTGAAATGACCAACAAATAATGGCAGTAAATAGGGCGCCAGTGATGGTATAATACCAATATTCAAATTTCCTTCAATCCTTCCCGATTCTTCACGCACAATTTCTTCCAAACGATTGTACTCGTTAATAACAACTCGTGCCTGGTCAATAATCTTTTGTCCAACCGGTGTTGTTAATATGGGTTGCTTTGTTCTGTCAAATATAACGATGTCTAATTGTTCCTCAGCCTTTTTGATCTGCATACTCAAAGTAGGCTGTGTTACAAAGCATTTTTCTGCCGCAATGGTGAATTGCCTATAATTATCAACGGCCACCAAATATTCTAACTGCTGTAAATTAAGTCCAAGCATCTGAATTTCAGTTATTATAAATTAAATTGATGCAATATATAAAATTTATCTATTTGATTGATATTGTCGACACAGATATATTTGTAACAGAAATTAAAAACAAGAAAAACGATTTATTATGAAGACAATTAACGAACTTTTAGGACTTAAAAAACAAGAAAGCGAACAATTGATTAATGACCTTAATAATCTCCTTGCCAACTACCAACTATTTTACCAGAACTTGAGAGGCTTCCATTGGAACGTTAAAGGTGAAAAATTCTTTGAATTACACCTGAAATTTGAAGAACTATACAACGATGCAGTTGTAAAGATCGACGAGATTGCAGAACGTATACTAACCTTAGGTGGTACACCAATGCATGTATTTGCAGACTATATTGAAACAGCAGAAATACAAACTGCGAAAAACATTACAGATGGTAACCAGTGTATGGAACTGACATTGGAAAATATGGCAACGCTGGTAAAAGTCGAAAAAGCGATGTTACCATTAGCCCAGGAAGCTGAAGATGAAGGTACCTTAACTTTACTAACAGACTATATAAGCCAGCAAGAAAAAACAATCTGGATGTTACATTCATGGCTGACCAAATAAGCTTAAACTATTTTGATCTCAGAGAGCGCCTGATTTAATCGGGCGCTTTTTTCGTTTTTGAGAATTTCATATTCTTTTAAATTTGGCGACATTGCTTTAATCATTTTTCATATTTAGTAGAAATTCCCACTTCAATATGTATTTCACCCATTTTAAGCAAATATTCAAGTCAATCTTCAGTAATTATTCTATTTTTATTAGCCAAATTATAAATATAACGCAATGAAAACTGTTCATATAAGATGCCTCAATAATAATAAAGTTAGCTGTTACAAAATTGGCACAACTTTAGAAGAGGTTGCCAAAGACCTCGGTATCAAGCTTAAAACACCAATTCTAGGAGCATATGTCAACAATAAGCTTCGTGAATTATCATACGAGTTATACCATCCTAAGACAATTGAATTCATAGACATTACACGTCCTGATGGTATGCGCATGTACATCCGCAGTTTGTCTTTAGTCTTGCATAAAGTAGTTGCAGAACTATATCCCAAAGCTCAATTACGTATTGAGCATTCAGTTTCGAAAGGCACCTACTGCTCGGTTGAAGGTGAAGAATTAACTCTTGAAGATGTACAAGCGATACAAAACAGGATGAAAGTAATAATTGATTCTGACACCCCATTTATTCGCAGACAGGAGGAATCAGAAGATGTTATCAACCGCTTTGAAGAGCAAAATCAAACTGATAAGACAGATTTGATACGCCATCGTGGACAACTTTATACATCCTATCATCAGCTTGAAAAGCATATAGGATTGTACTATGGTTATCTGGTTCCTTCAACCGGTTATCTTAAAGTATTTGACCTTATCAAATACTATAATGGCATGCTGCTTCAAATACCCAAACGTTCACAACCGGATGAACTGGAAGACATTGTTGTTCAGAATAAGATGTTTGATATTTTCCAGGAATTTGCCGAATGGAACAAAGTTCTTAATGTTAGGAATCTTGCTGATATTAATGAATCATGTTCAAATGGTAAAGCCGAAACATTAATTAAAGTATCAGAGGCTTTGCATGAAAAGAAAATCGGGCACATAGCTGATATGATAGACGAACGAAAGAAGTCTGTTAAATTGGTTTTGATCAGTGGTCCGTCTTCGAGTGGAAAGACTACATTTGGTAAACGTTTAGCCATACAATTGATGGTTGCGGGCATGAAACCAGTCAACCTGTCCCTGGATAATTACTTTGTAAACCGCGAAAATACACCACTGGATGAAAATGGCGAATACGATTTTGAGGCCTTAAATGCATTGGACGTGGAACTGTTCAATGAGCAATTACTTAATCTTCTGGCTGGTAAAGAGGTAGAAATTCCAAAGTTTAATTTTGAAACTGGTCAACGCTATTTTGATGGAGAAAAACTACGGATGAATGAAGACAATATCCTTATTGTAGAAGGCATTCATGGCTTAAATCCACAACTGACACATCTGATTCCTGACCAGTCGAAATTTAAGATTTACGTTTCAGCGTTAACTTCAGTTAATATCGATAATCAGAACCTGATCCACACTACCGACAATCGTCTGATTCGCCGAATCGTTCGTGATTATAAATACAGAAATTATTCAGCACAAGATACTATTTCGCGTTGGCCAAGTGTACGTCGTGGTGAAGATGCTCACATTTTTCCATACCAAGAGGAAGCCGATGTGATGTTTAATACAGCCTTGCTATATGAATTGTCGGTTCTAAAGCAACAAGCTGAATCAATACTGCTGGAAGTTCAGCCAAATCAACCGGAGTATGCGGAAGCAAAGCGACTGCTAAATTTCTTTAGTTACTTTAAACCTATTCAACCAACTGAAATACCACCAACCTCAATCATCAGAGAGTTCCTGGGTGGTAGTAGTTTCAATTACTAATAAAATGTTAATATGTTGAAGCCTCTGTAATTAATGCCGGGGCTTCTTTATTAATCAATTTTAAAACTATTTAAAACCGGTAATGCTTGATTCCTGAAGTCAAAAAGTGCCTGATTTTCCCATGGTGAACCATCAGTCGCCTCTGTTCCTTTCCACGCAATCAATTCAGCGCCCCAATAGCAGAAGCCGGCGCCATATTCGGGATCTGAACTAATGTACTTAATGGCATCAACAAAATTTCGTTGTCCACTTTCAGATGCAGGATAATCGGGTAATATCAATTGCTCTTCTAAACCTACAATATTATTCGTCCAATCGTTCCAGCCAAGCGTAAAAGGATATGCAGTTTCTGCAATAAGCACCTTTTTATTATGATCGACATTCAACTTTTGCATTGTTGTACCTAACTCATCCAAATCCTTTCCGTGCCAAATCGGATAATACGATAATCCTATTAAGTCGTAATCTACACTTTGAGTTTGTTCATAAAACCAGACTGCTTCATCAATTCCTGCATAGTGAAGCATTATCTGTGTAGAATCAGAATTATCTCTAATGGCATCAATAGCAGTATTAAGCAACTCAATAAATTGTTTAGGTTGATTGATATGACCATGCGGATGCAAAAAACCATTATTTATCTCGTTTCCAACCTGAATAATAGTGGGTTTTAATTCGGTGATTAAGTGTTGAGTATATTTATATACACTATCAGTTAAATCGTGATAACTCACACCTTGCCATTGTTTTGGTAAAGTTTGCTGAGATGGATCTGCCCACTTGTCCGAATAATGAACCGTCAACCAAATGTCAAATCCCATTGATTTTAACAATTGAGAAAATTGCCTGACCTCTTCAAAACCTGAATGACCATCTTTTGGTTCAACCCAAAGTCGTAGACGAACGGTATTAACTCCACACACTTTAAGCATAGATAAAAAATCAACTGGTGTGCCATTAAAATCATAAAAAGAAGGATTGGTCTCCATGATTTCAGGATAGCGGGAAATATCCACAGCAGAAACGATCCATTCATCTTCTTTTGGTGTGTATTCCTTTGTCTCTTTTTTACAAGAGCTAATGGTGATAACAAGCAATATAACGGACAGCAAAATCCTCATAATAATACATCAATGAGTAAGCAGTACAAATATAATACTGATACTATAACTAATACATTGCTTTTTAATACATCCCGTTATTGTGAGCTATTTTATCAGGTATATGTTGAATTGCATCCCAATGTTCTATAATCTTGCCATTTGTATCAAAACGGAAAAAGTCCATAGTAACATATTCATCATTTCCCGGCCAGGTTTGGTGCGTATGCAAGGCTAGCAAATCACCCTCAGCAATGCAACGGATAAACTCGATTGATTTTTCTGGATATTCGCGCTGCATACGTTCGAAATACTCTATAAATCCAACTGTCCCGTCTGATACATCGGGATTATGCTGAATGTATTTTTCACCAACATACAATTCAACCGCCTTTGCTGGATTTCCTTCATAGGCCATTTTATAAAAGGCGATCGCGTTCGATTTATTGTCTTCTAAATTCATAAAACCTACTTTTTACAAATGACAAGTTCGAATAAAAAATCATCATCCGCTATAGTGTTAATTGATTTAGATAAGTCGGGTAAATTATGGATTTCTCAGATCAATAATGAGTCTGCAAGCATCAAAACCTGCAGACTCATTAATTAAACTCTAGTTATTAAACTAGTTCTAATGCATCTGAAATAGCAACCTTCAATGAAGTAGTTGGACGCCCAATCAATTTTGAAAGCTGATGACCATCTTCAAACAGATCTCCCTTTTCCGTAGAAACATGTGAGCCAGCCAAAAACTGAGCAAAAGGTTCAGGTAAGCCAGTCTTTATAAGCGCTTGTTCATATTCCTCTACAGGAAGATTGACATATGGAATATCTTTACCCGTTTGAACAGTTAGTTCTGCAGCAAAATCACTCATGGTGAAAGATGAATCACCTGCTAACTCATAAACCTTTCCCTCATGTCCTTCTGTTGATAAGACTTTTACCGCCGCTTCAGCATAATCAATACGGGTTGCTGAAGATATTTGACCATCACCTGAGCTACCATATAAAGTGCCCATCTTAATCACATCTGGAAGTGAAGCTGTATAGTTCTCGGTATACCATCCATTACGAAGTAAAACATGGGGTATGCCAGAGTCTTTTAATGCTTGTTCTGTCTCTAAATGCTCGCCAGCCAACGAAATAGTTGAAGTATTAGCTCTTAACAAACTCGTATAGGCAATAAACCTGACACCTACCTGTTTAGCTGCATTAATAACATTGGCATGCTGAACGGCCCGTTTACCAATCTCACTGCCCGATATAAGTAACAGTTTATCAATTCCTTTGAGAGCTTCACTCTGACCTTCAACTTGGTCGAAATCAAGTTTTCTTACCTCTACACCCAGATTTTCGGCTTTTTCTGGAGTTCGAGCTAATGCAACAATGTTTTCTGCACTTGTTTCTTCTTTAAGCTTCTCAATAACGATCTGTCCCAATTGACCAGTCGCCCCTGTAATTCCTATTTTCATATCTTACCTATAAATTAATTAATTGACCTTTTTGATTACCTTAAGTAATATACTTACTTTTGGTAAGTCAAAGCTAAAAAGAAACTGAATCACAAACAACAACTTACTTAACTTTCAGACACTTACCTTAAAGTAAGTATTATTACTAATCAGACAGATATGGAGAAAAAAATATTTGAAAAATTTACGAATGCAGGACACTGTCCTGTAAGAAATGTAGTAGACCGGATTGGAGATAAGTGGTCGATGCTGGTTCTGATGCTACTCGATGAAATTCCTGTATTACGTTTTAACGAGATACATAAATACATTGGAACTATATCGCAAAAAATGCTTACTGTAACACTTAAAGCTCTTGAAGCCGATGGGTTAATTAAGCGTACAGTATATCCACAAATACCTCCTAAGGTGGAATATGAATTAACTCCACGAGGCAAATCCCTTTTACCACATCTCCATCAATTAGCTGAATGGGCGAATACTCATATGGCAGATATAATAACTTCTCGTGAGAGTTTTAACAATAGCCTGAATAACTGACAAGTATTAAAATAAAAAGCAGCCATTCCTTTGTATGGAAATGACTGCTTTTCTCACATTTACCCTATTTATTAAACTAACCTCTCAACGATTAAACAACAAGATTGTAATCTTGTCTTGCCACCAATAGTTATTGCTTCAATTCAGACACCTTAACAGTCCAAACATGCTTGCATGGTGGTTTTCTTTGTAATTCCTTTGGTATAATGACCTTAAAGCCTTCATCGACTTTTTTCCATTTTAATGGCTTATTATATCCCAGAAGCTTAACCTGAGCTCCTTTTGCTGGTTGATGCGAGGCAACTATAATCTCAGAAGGCATTGAAACCTCACCTTTATCACACATATAGAAAAAGTATGCATTCCCATTTTCTTGCTGAGTCATACAGATATTATCCTCCTTATATGGAGCCATGGCTTTGCTATTGTATATACCTTCGCTGTTAACCTTCATCCACTTCGCATATTCTTCAAGCAACTCATAGGCACCCGGTTGCCATTCACCTTCTGGCGTTGGAGCAATATTCAACAAAAGGTTTCCGCCTTTGGCCACAATATCAACAAGCATCTGCACTCCTTCATGCCCACTCATGTACTTAGCATTTTTTGTATGCGACCAACCACCGCCTGAGATAATGCATGATTCCCACGGATATGGTAACTCTTTCTCTGGCACACGATTTTCTGGTGTCAGGTAGTTTTGGTTTTTACCGTGAACTGCCCTGTCTACAACAATTAATCCTGGTTGCTTTTTCCTCATTTTAACCACTAACTCATCAATCTTAATATCCTGATTGATTATGCGGTGTTTTAAATAACCATTTTCATTATTCTTTAGTTGTGCATCGTACCAACTGGTAATTTGACTCTTTGGAGTTTTGGCTACCCAGCCACCATCGAGCCACATAATATCAACCTTACCATAATCAGACACTAACTCTAACATTTGGTTATGGGTGAAATCTATGTATTCCTGCCACCTTTCGGGGTTAGCTTCCGGCTCATAATTCACATTACGGTCACGTGGCGGGTACTTAGGATCCCAGTAACTTTCCACATGCCAATCGGGCTTTGAAAAATAGGCTCCGGCCCACATTCCTTTATCTCTGAATGCATCAAAAATCTCTTTGGTAACATTACTTTTGGGATGACTTGAAAACGGACAATCTGGTGCTGTGATCTTATAATCGGTGTACTTACTATCGAACATACAGAAGCCATCGTGATGCTTGGTTGTAAAAACAACATATTTCATACCGGCTTTTTTGGCAGCATCGGCCCATTTATCTGGATTGAAGCTTTTAGGATTAAACGTTTTGATTAACCCTTCGTATTCCTGCTTATATGCAAAATAGTTATCCGGATTGGTACCTGCTGTTCGTCTGCACCAACCATATTCTTCGGGACATAAAGACCATGACTCAACAATGCCCCATTGGCTATATGAACCCCAGTGCATTAACAGGCCAAATTTTAAGTTCTGCCATTCTTTAACCTTTTCTAAAACTAATGGATCAGTTTCCGGTACGTATCTTTCATCCTCATAGATTGCCTGAGAAAAAGAAAGCAAGTGAAAGCTAACAAGTAGTACTAACAGACTAATGTTTTTCATGATTTGGAATTTGACGTTAGATAATGAACGGCAAGGTATACATTTCAACATACACATTATCACAGAAACAAAGAGCAATTAGGGGTATAAATGTTCGCTTTTAATTGTGTTTGTTCAGAACACTCTTTATCAACAACAATTCACTTACGAAAAGCTTCGATTCATACAGTCAACTATAAAAAAACAAGCATATAAAACCCCAAATCTATTAACGTTTTATGCACCAACTATTAAAATAAACATCTTAATCGGCGATCACGAACCACCTCCTTGATTTTGAGGTTTGAATGGGAGTCAATAAAACAACTAACCCACTATGCGTAAATGCATAGTGGGTTATTAAAAAACATAAATACTTAATTATAGCTTTAAGCTAACAAATCCTTCATTCCAAAGGCAGTCAAAAATCCGGCATATTGCTCCGCCACCTGCTTATTGGCACTTTCAATAAACTCACCAGTCATTGCATCTACAACAGTTCTCAGTGGGCGCTTGCTTTTGGGTGTGTCAATTAAATGGAGTACAGCATCGGCCACCATCTGTGGATTAGGCTTGACTGTTTCAAACATCTGCCCCATACCTTCACCAATTTGCTGTGGAATTTTGGCCAAATCGCCATAACCTTCAGCTACATTCTGATCTGAACCATAAGCTACTTTTCCAAATATCTCTGTCGGGAATGCTCCTGGCTGAACCAACACAACATCCACACCCAGAGGTCGTACTTCGTAATGCAATCCCTCAGTCAGGCCTTCAACAGCAAATTTAGTTCCGTTGTAAATGGTCATAAACGGAGCCGAGAAGCGTCCCAAACCACTCGAAATGTTTACAATTAAACCTTCACCTTGTTTGCGCATCTGCGGTAGACTGGCTTTAGCAACCCGCCAAACACCTTTTACGTTCACATCAAACATCTTCTCAAGATCATCGGCTGTATATGTCTCAGCAACACCACCTCCGTAGAATCCAGCGTTATTAACCACTACATCCAACTGACCTTCTTTTGCGATAACATTGGCAACAACCTGCTTTACACCTTCACCATCTGTTACATCGAGCTCAACTACGTTGATGTTTTCAACAGCTGATAACTCTTTTGCCTTTTCAGCATTTCTGCCATTAATGTCTCTGATAGTGGCATAAACTGTATAGCCCTTTTCCGCACAAGAACGTGCGGTCAGATAACCAAATCCGCTATTAGTGCCTGTAATCAGCACAACTTTTTTTTCCATATGTATAATATTTTGCAATTAAGAAATTCATTCATAAAGCAAAACAGCAGCCATGGTTGTTTGTTCAAAACCAAGAACATAGAACACCTTCCGCAAATCAGGTGATTTCGACAATAAGTATCTACAACTCTACTGAACTCTCCGAAACAGGATCACTTGGCTTATATTCATATGGTAACCAATCGGCTACTCGTTGCAGAGCCATTTTTCCACTCCACTTGATTCCGGGATTAAAAAAACCTGTTTTATCAAAATAGACAGGAGAATTAATAAATTCAATCAGGCTTCTGCTATTTTCATAACTAATCAATAGCTTCCCCGAGTATTCAAGAAACTTATTAAAACTCTTATCCATTTGTACAATCTCTGGTGTAGAAAGTAGCGTATAATCTGTGTTTCGAATTCTAAAAGCCGAAGCTTCCAGACCTTCAAACCAAAGTACTCTGAAAAAATGCATGCGTGAACCATTATAACTGGCTTGTCGGCGATGTTTAAAAGCTTGTTTTCCATCTGCAGCAACAGATAAATCTTCTTCAAATATCATATTACCGGTAAAAAAAGTAGCACCGTCTTTTTTATAATATTCAAATTTATCAAGGTAGTAGTTGATTTTATATCCCAAAGCCCGATTTACAACAACTAACGGTTTGGATGTAAAAGCTTTTACAGTGTCCTTATCCGAATAATAGTTAAAAGTAATATCCTCTTCATTGAGAATCTCGCATTTCTCAGCATTGGTCGTAGTTCCCAAAAACTCTTCCTTAAACAAACGCAGATAACGCCTTCTTTTGCGCTCAAGCGATTCTGCCGAAACAGTTGCATCTTTTAATTCATATATTTTTGGCTGAAGACGAATAACTAAAGGTATTGAATCGCTGTAATTGTGTTCATTGTGCGAGTAATATCCTATCGCACTAATGGTTATTGGCATTTCGCTGCTTTTCTTAACATTCAATTGGAAGTAGCCTTTGTCATCCGTTGATGTTCCTATAAAAGTACCGTTGAAATACACGGTTGCAAAACAAATTGGTTGATTACTTTCCTTATCTAATACACGACCGGTTACTTCCTGCGCATTTGATGCTAAGCAAATATGAAGCAGAAAAAATAATTGCATTATTGGTTTCACAGCTGGGTTAGGTTTGATTATGAAACTGCTTATACTTATAATTCGTATCTCATTTACACTATACTTTTTGGCTCTTTGTCTTCCTGAATTTCTTACGATACTCCTTATCCATTTTCTCAGTTGCATATTGCACTATTAACCGGCCGCATTGATCCTTCCATTTCAGTAAAAAAGTTTCGATACTTTCAGGATGTTTCTTCCATAAGCCACGTAATAAGGTGCCAATACCTTTTTGCACATATTCCGACTGATCCAGCATTAGAGGCTCTATTGTTGAAAGGGCATCTCCGGGCTGCAGGTCTTTTTTGAGTAACTCGACTAAAGTAACCGGTACAACCCGCCTTTGCCATTCTGATTCTGATTTATTCCAGGACTTTAACTCATCAAAACCAATAACATTATCAATAAGAAAGCTTGAAAAAACCAACATGCACAAAACATCGGTGGTGGCCCAATTATCAATTCCGTAATCGAACCAATTACCAATTCTCGTAAAGGCTTCCTTGGTGTAAGCGTCTCGTTTTGAATGAATAAATGCGATGACGAATGATTTTTCTTCGTAACGACCTTTTTGAAAGATCAAATCTCCAAGATCCAAATAATTTTCCAAGGTCATCTCATCTTTCCATTGCTCAATCCATTGATCTCTCTGCTGCTCAAAAACCTTTTGTTCGATGCCGTAACCATCAAAGCCCTCTTTAAAATACCTGCTGTATTTCTTTATTATCTCTGTGCTGGAATTAGCCTTACAAAAGGCTGTGATTTCGTTGAATTTTTCGTTTATCATTTTATGGGATATTTGGTTATTTAATTGCTCGTTAGTTTTTAGTCAGAAGACAGCAATACAATTGATAATCAACAAACAATCATTGCTTAAAGTGCAAGTTATTATAATTTGTAGTAACAAATAATCTTTTACTTTAAAAATTCCAATGAACAATTACATTTCCCATGATAATGAATACAATTAAAAAGTTTTATAGATATCAGAACAACTACCTCACTCCGGATGCTTTATATCCCTTTTTTAATGATCCAATTAGCTGTCAGGACTAATATTCTGGTTCATTCTAAACAAATTCTTAGGATCCCACTTTCTTTTACATTCCACCAATCGTTTCCATACTTCACTTGTGTAAGCTTCTTTGACCCGGTCTGCTCCTTCTGCACTTAAGAAATTTACGTAAACACCTTTAGCAAATGGCTGGGTTGCCTGATGAAACTCACGAGCCCATTCAATGGCCTTTTCGTCACCTTTGGCATCTTGCCAGCGTGTGTGAATATTAAGAACGAATGGTGTATTTCTGTGTGGGAATGCTGTGGCATCAGATTGAATCCGGCTTGGAGCCCCCTCCATGTGAGGAACAAAAATCTCACATTCTTTACTTGGCATAGTTAGCGCATACTCCTTAAACGCATCGATGCAATCATCAGACAGTTCTGTTAAATGATGCGATTTCCAATAATTGCGGGCTCCATGTTCCACTAATCCATCAAATGCAGATTGCCAATCTGTCCATCGGTGCATGCCGCTTCCGTCTCCCAGAGTTTCACCAAAGTCACGAATAGGTTGAAGAAGTTTTTGCCCTTTTTCAGGATCACCTAACCATACAAATGGTAAAATAATAACCAACTGGCCATGGACTGATTCGGGAAGAAATGGTAAAGGCAGAGCATGGCGAATTACCATCCACATGGTCATTTCATCAGGCATTGTTCGAATATACTCTCTGTGAAACTGAATATATTCTTTCATGTTTCCAAATCCTTTCACAATGGGGCCCGATAGTACTTCAGTTCCAATTTCTGCTGCCTTAAACTCAAAATTTGTAACAATACCGAAGTTGCCACCGCCACCCTTTATAGCCCAAAACAAGTCGGAATTCTCCGATAAGCTGGCCGTTACTACTTTACCCTCTGCAGTTACTATCTCAGCTGAGATTAAATTGTCAATTGTAAGTCCGTACTTTCTGCTTATCCAGCCAAATCCACCACCAAGAGCCAGACCACCGACCCCTGTATGTGATACTATCCCGGCAGAGACAGCAAGACCGTACTTTTGGGTTTCGGCATCAACAGTACTAAGTAAACAACCTCCCTGAACTTTAACAGTGTTATTATTAGTATTAACCTTAACTTCCTGCATCAGGGATAGATCAATCATAATTCCACCTTCGCAAACCGCTGTTCCAGCAGAATTATGCCCACCTCCCTTAATGGCGATAATAAGATCATTATCCCGTCCGAAATTCACTGCATTCATCACATCGCCTGTATTGGCACATCGCACAATAACGGCAGGTCTTTTGTCAAATATACCGTTCCATATGGCTCTTGCATCATCATAGCCTGAATCACCAGAAAGTAATACATCGCCAATGATTTGAGCCTTCAGCTCATCAATTTTATTATCCTTCAGTTCCATCTTGTAAGAGTTTAATAAATTAACTCCTACAAAGTTGCAACGTAGAGCTCCCGAAAAAAAACACTATTGAATCAAAACCTGAAACAATTGATTCAAACTTACTTTCGAGGCTCATCAGGAATGTTGCCTTGCAAATAAAGTTGGTTGAATGTGATATCTCTTCTTAAATACTTTAGCAAAATAAGTTGAACTATTGAAACCTAAACCATAAGCTATTTCAGCAATTGTACACCCATCCTGAATGATTCGGTTAAGAGACTTACGTAAGCGCATTTCTTGTATAAGCTGATTTGGGGCCATGCCAGTTAAGGATGATATTTTCCGATAAGCCTTAGATTTGCTATGCCCCAATATGGAAGGTAATGAGCTGCTTTTAAAACTGGCATTGTACAAATTACTTTCCAACGCAGTATATAAATGATATAGAAATTTAAACTCCTCGTTTCCTACAACATAGAAAACTGTTTGTTGTATCGCAGAAGGGGTATGTTCTTTTTGCGAAAGAGTCTTTGTTTCCGCATCAATATAAATGGTGTTTAATAAGCCCAGTGCACATAAGTGCCTGACTTTTTGCTTTGTTTCTTCAAACAGATTATCTCCCTTTTCGTCTACCGGCCTTCCGCTGGCCAAGGCCATAACAAATTCAAAATCATCCGGTATCGGTGTTAATGCTTTTTTGATGGCCTTGGAGCAGTTTATGGCATCTGATGCAAAAATAAATGTAGCCATTACTGCATTGTTGGGCTGCACAATTAAAACACCATTATGTTGTTCTATTATCTTATTAACAATATTAACGTAACGACTAAAATTCCCTTTGACATCTATGTAGTTCATTAATAAAATTGTGCGATACCCGGTGTCAATTTCTCCTGCCTCTGTTTGAGCTAAATCATTATGGTCCTTACCAATGCCCAGATAAAGGTTATATTCATCATCAGATACTTCGATGATGTTACACGCGGTATTGCCATGCGATTGCTTATGTACCTCATTACATGCTTCCTTATCCGGCCCTTCCATAAGACAGAATATTGTTTTCGCATCAACATTCACCCAATATTTTAGTTGCTTAACGCCAAATTTGTCTTGTATTGCCAAATCTTCCATATGCGCCTTAACAACGTCTTCTACAGTAAATGCATCTGAATCTACTGTATGAATATCCATAAACAAAGGCATATATCTTAAAATTGATTTCGTTTAAATGAAACAAGAGCTTAAATCAAAAAGGTTAAACTCATTCTTTGATAAGGCTAGAGATATTAATTGTATTTAGCTGGAATTACCAGCTACCTTTCAAAAGGTACACCCTCTAAAATACTTCAATTAAACAAGTTCCGCAAGACACTCAACTTATTCTATAATCCAGAGGTTATAAAATGTTCACAAGATCTATACAATTGACTGCCATTGAAAAAAATAATAACTTCGACCTTATATAACTACAAAAACCAGAACTTAACCTGAACAAACCAACTATAATAAAACACACTAATCTCTAATCACTAAACATTAAACTCAATTTTTGTGCGTTCCAACATTTTAATTACCCTCCTGTTTGTTACCATACAATTAAGTTCTCAACAGACTGATACCGTTCCTCCCTCTAAATTCAACATACTTAGTATTGGTTTCCTTAACGATTCCAACAATGGAGCACTGGCCCCTAATAAGGATGATTACCGAACAATGGGGTTTGATTTGAGGTATAACCACAATAATAATCTTTTATTTGAATCATGCTACTCGGGCATGACCAACAGAAGTATAGGAAATCCTTTAAATGAAGGACGTCTGGATGAGTTACTAATACGAGCGAACTACAAAGTTTTTGAGAAACATCAGATCGGTTTTTACCCGACTTTGGGAATCGTATTAAGCGGTGATCTTGGTGGCGAGGATTTGCAAAACAGCGTACATGAAGACGTTGACGAACCATTGGTATTCCTGCCCTACGATTATGAAAGTATTAAGGTGTCAGCTTTAGCAGGCATTATGGTCAAGCATAATTACCAGATCAATCCAACACACCTTTTATCAGCCAGCAACCACTTAGATTTTTACCATGCCAGCCGTTATTCTACATATATTAATATTGGATCAAGTCTGATTTATGGCCATGCAACCAGCAACTACCTTGCATTTACCCTGGCCTATCAAAGCAATAATATGTATGGCTCTACAACCACAAAAGCTATTTCAGCCAAAGAAACCGGTTTGAAGCTTAGCTTTTCACAAAATGTTGCTTTTTTCACTTTAAGCTATGATATATTCCCCACAACAAAATACGGTTACGGAAGAATTGGTATTAATCTATTGAATACCGGCGATCAACAGGAGTATGCCTCTAATGATTTAATGGTTGACTTTAAAGCTTTAACCGACAGAGGTGGCTATTACTCCAATTATAAATGGCAACTGTTTACAATTATGGAGCATCCCATTAATTCGTCACTGGGATACATGTACGGCACATATACCACAAAAACCATTGCCTCACACCCGTTTGCCCGTGGACAGTATTTGCAGGCTAACCTGGGAATTGAAACTTACCTGATTGATATCCGCCCTAAATTCCAGATCAATCCTTACCTGGGACTTGGATTGGGTTATAAAAACGAATCAACCTTTTCGGGAGATGACCCAAGCATTGAAACACAGCATAGCGGATCACCCCTGGCCTATTTTGAAGGTGGTATCCGAATTGGCGGACCAATTAAATTTATCTCGAAAAGCGCATTACTTGGATTTCTTATCGGTGATATTTATACCATCCCGTTCTCGCCAAAAGATCAGATGGTTTATGACCAGACACTTGAATTCTTAAGACCAGACAACCAATTCTACATTGGATTTAGTTTTTCAATGGATATGTAAAGCAATAGTTTGTTAGTTGTTAGTCTTAGTCAGTAGGCAGTAGTTTAAATCGTCAAAATGAACCAAAGGATAAAACTTAAACAGTTTCTTATTACCTTTAGCGGTTCAAAATTTGGTATCACGATTTGGGCAGACCCAATTAAGCTTGAATAAGCAATTATGGAGAATACACACAACCTGGTTATTATACCCACCTACAACGAAAAAGAAAATATTGAAGCCATCATCTCTGCTGTGTTCGCTTTACCCCGACGCTTCGAAATATTAATAATTGACGATAACTCACCCGATGGAACTGCTGACATTGTTAAGCGACTGATGGAATCGCACCAGGGTCAGCTACACATATTGGAACGTGAAGGTAAACTAGGATTAGGCACGGCCTATATAACCGGATTTAAGTGGGCCAAGGAACATGGTTACGACTATATTTTTGAGATGGATGCCGACTTCTCACATCCGCCAAAAGACTTAATTAGTTTGCACGATGCTTGCCTTAACGGAGCTGATCTGGCCATTGGCTCACGATATATATCAGGTGTTAATGTAGTTAACTGGCCAATGGGACGGGTGCTTATGTCTTATTTCGCATCGGTTTATGTGCGCTTTATTACCCGCATGAAAATAATGGACACGACTGCCGGCTTCAAGTGCTACAGTCGAAAAGTACTGGAGACCATCGATCTGGACAATATTAAATTAAAAGGTTACTCATTCCAGATTGAAATGAAATTTACCACGTGGAAGTTTGGCTTTAACATTGTTGAAGTACCAATCGTATTTACAGACCGTACTCAGGGCACTTCTAAGATGAGTGGCGGCATCTTTAATGAAGCTGTATGGGGTGTTATTAAAATGAAAGTTGCGAGCTGGTTCAAATCTTATAAGCGCTAATTGAATTGTAGATGTTTGATTTGTTAAGAAGCAGGTTTGGGTTATGGATTTTAGTTCTATTTATTAAGACCTTTGTCACTGACTAAACTTAAAACTCAAAACTTTGAACCCTAACCCCCGAACACTGAACCCTAAATACTAAACCCATCAACCTCTCAACTGTTAAACTCATAAACTAAAAAAACACAATATGTCGACGCTATTAATAAAGGATGCCACCATCATTAACGAAGGCAAAAAAATGAATGGTAGTGTTTTAATCGAAAACGATCTGATCAAGCAAATCATTACAGATAATAATCTACCTGAAGCAGATAAAGTGATTAATGCCGAAGGCCTGCTACTACTGCCGGGAGCGATCGATGACCAGGTGCATTTTCGTGAGCCGGGACTGACACACAAGGCAAATATTGAAAGTGAATCAAGAGCTGCGGTAGCAGGTGGGATCACATCGTTTATGGAGATGCCTAACACCAAACCACAGGCAACAACTCATGAAATTCTGGAAGAGAAATACAAAGTAGCGGCAGCTACATCTCCAGCCAACTACTCGTTTTATCTGGGTGCAACTAACGACAATATTGATGAAATCCTAAAAACCGATCCTAAAAAAGTTTGTGGGGTGAAAGTTTTTATGGGCTCATCGACAGGAAATATGCTGGTTGATAATGAAGATATTCTGGGACGCATCTTTGCCGAATGTCCGACCATTATCACCACCCATTGTGAGGATGAGGCAACAATACAGGAGAATACCACTATTTATAAAAACAAGTTTGGCGAGGATATGCCATTTAAATATCACCCGGTGATTCGTTCTGCTGAAGCATGTTATAAATCTTCGCAGAAAGCATCTGAGCTGGCACGTAAACATGGAGCCCGACTACATATCCTGCACCTTAGCTCGGCTGAAGAGTTAGAGTTACTGGATAAAAATATGCCGTTAACTAAGAAAAAAATAACAGGTGAAGTTTGTGTGCATCATCTTTGGTTTACTGATGAGGACTACGATAAATATGGCTCACGAATTAAATGGAATCCGGCGGTAAAATCAGAACGTGACCGCAATGCTCTGCGAAAAGGCTTAATCGCAGATAATCTGGATGTAGTTGCAACCGATCATGCACCTCATACCATCGAGGAGAAAAACAACAAATACTTTAGTGCACCTTCTGGTGGTCCGTTGGTACAACATGCCTTAGTTTCGATGCTTGAAATGGTTCAGCAAGGCATTTTTACTTATGAACTAGTTGTTGAGAAGATGAGCCACAACCCGGCAATTTTGTTTGAAATTGAGAAACGCGGCTTCATTCGCGAAGGTTATAAAGCCGATCTTGTTTTGGTTGATCCAAATAATAGCTGGGAGGTTAAACCTGACAACATTCTGTATAAGTGTGGCTGGTCACCTTTTGAGGGTACAACATTCTCACACAAAGTAGTTCACACTTTGGTGAATGGACAGCTTGCTTATACTGATGGGAAAGTTAATACTGAGACCAGAGGTGAGCGCCTAAGTTTTGACAGGTAATTAAAATAAATTATAATGAACAACTCGAAATATATAAAGCACATGGTCATTGCGGCTATGTGCTTCTTTGTTGCTTTACAAGCCTGTAAGCAAAGTCCTAAAACCTCCTCAATCTCCGGAAATGATGTTACCGGTATTTGCGTAGCCGACACCATTATCTACCCGGTTTTAATCAAAAATGCTGATCCTAATGACACTTGGACAGAGCAATGCCTGAGTCGTCTGGAACGTGAAAAATTTGTTGATCAACTTTTTAATGTTGTATATAAGCATAAGGCCAAAGCATATAGTTACAATAATCATAAAGAGTTGTCAATCTCTGAAGTAAAAGACATTGAACAACAAGCTGATTTCAGTCGTGATAAAGTGGCTAAGGTTCAGTTTTGGGAAACCTGGCATTTTGATGAACAAGAGCTTATCATGACTAAAAAAGTGCAGGCCGTATTATTGGCTTATGAATACTTATCTGAAGATGGTGAGTTGAGAGGTTATAAGGCGGCGTTTTATGTGAAGTTGAATTAAACACCTACTCTCACAACACCTTGATCACCTGTCGATTACAGCAAACACCAACAATCTTAAGTGTCATTTCGACTTAGATCAATCCCCCTAAAATCGATTAACTTAAAGCTCCATCTAAACAACCCCCCCTTCACCAAGGGGGAAATTTTATTTTTCGATGACTTAAACACTCTTTCTTATTTAGAAAGAGAACAAATATAGGTTGATGTTATTGGAAAAGTGTTTCAGAGGAATTGACCAACATTAAAACATCCACTCCGAAGCCTTCAACACATATCGGGCTGTTTTGCGGCTCACCTGCGAATCCACAACCTCTTTACCTTTCAGCATCTCTTCGATTGCGGTTTCAGTATAATGACGGATCGTAACCAACTCCATATTTTCATTATAACGCACATCAAACTGTTGCTGTAATTCTTCAATGACAGCTTTAATACGTTTCGATTCATCTACACAAACCGAAAAATTAAGAGCTGATGTTTGCATCATGTTTAGCTTCACCCGATGTTTGGAGAAAATCTGGAAAATATCGCTCAGACTCTCTTCAATAATAAATGAGAAATCCTTGGGCGACATAGAAATCAATATCTGGTTACGTTTCAAAACGTAAATTGGTTGGAGTTCAGCATTTTGTTCGCTGCTTTGAATAACCGTACCTTGTTTCTCAGGATTGATAAAGGAATTAACCAACAAAGGAATATGCTTGTTCTGCAGAGGTTTTAAGGTTTTAGGATGAATAACCTGGGCACCATAGTAAGTCAATTCGATGGCTTCCCAATACGATAACTCATCAATCTTCCTGGCTTGCGGATACCATCGGGGATCAGCATTCAGAACCCCAGGCACATCTTTCCAAATCTCAAGGCTTTTTGCATCCAAAACATGAGCAATAATAGCGCCTGTAAAATCCGATCCTTCCCGTCCCAAAGTAGTTGTCAGGTTCGTTTCTGTTGATCCAATAAACCCTTGGGTTACAAACAAACGATTTCCATTACCTTCAATTTTAGCCCCCATTAACTCCCCGGTCAATGGCCAGTCTACATTTGCACTTCTGTAGGTATCATCGGTCCGGATATATTTTCTAATGTCCAGCCATTCATTATTTAATCCGACTGTATTTAGGTAAGAACTTACAATTGTGGTACTCATCAATTCGCCAAAGGGCACAATCTGATCATATTCAAAATCGTAATTAAGCGACGGTTCGCTCATCAGCTTAGCCTCCAGCTGATCTTTTAACGAAGTAATACATTGATTACCTATACCAAACAAATCATTAACAATTTGTTGATGATAGTTATTGACTGCTGCCAATCGCTCAACAAGCAAGGCTTTATCCCGGTTCATATAAGCTTCAACAATCGCTTCCATAGCATTGGTTGTCTTGCCCATGGCCGATACAACCACAATCAACTGCTCATCATACTGCTTAACAATCTGAGCCAGGTTTTTAACCCCTGCAGCATCTTTTACCGACGCACCACCAAACTTAAATACTCTCATGCCATAAATTTACATCTTCGCTTGGTTTCGCAAAAACCAACAAAAGAAAAATACACTTTCAATTTATAACTTTTTCCTTTCGGCGCACAACAAGTGAGTCTTGTCATTGTTATCAATCAAAGCTTTAGTTTATCTTTCAAACTATAATCTAATACCAATATTCATGACAAAATTTGAAGTTACCACCCTGAACGAATTTATTCTGAAAAGCCAGATGGAGCTGGATTATAAAGCAGATGGCGGCTTTTCTCACATGCTTCATCACCTGGGTACTGCGGCAAGAATCGTAAATCGCGAAGTTAATAAAGCAGGACTAGTAGACATTTTAGGCGAAGCGGGCAACACCAATGTACAGGGTGAAGATCAGAAAAAGCTGGACGTTATTGCTAACGAGTACTTTATTGATGCTATGCATAGTTGTGGAGAGATTTGTGCTATTGCATCCGAAGAAAATGAGAGCTTTATCTTCTTTGATGATGAGATTGCCAAAAATGCAAAATATGTATTTATGATGGACCCGTTGGACGGCTCTTCCAACATAGACGTTAATGTTTCAATCGGCACCATTTTCTCAATATACAAGCGGAAAACGCCCGAAGGCTCGAAGGCTACAATGGAAGATTTTCTGCAAAAAGGAACAGAACAGGTAGCATCAGGTTACATTCTTTATGGTAGCTCAACAATGTTGGTGTATACTACCGGAAATGGTGTTAATGGTTTTACGCTCGATCCTTCAATCGGTGAGTTTTGCTTATCGCACCAAATGGTAAAAACACCAGAAGACGGAACCATCTATTCGGTAAACGAAGGTAATTACAAGAAATTCCCAAGAGGCGTTAAGAAATATATTAAATACTGCCAGGAGAGAGATACAAAAACCAGTCGTCCTTATTCTTCCAGGTATATTGGTTCGTTAGTATCTGATTTCCATCGTAATCTGCTAAAAGGCGGAATATTCATTTATCCTGAATTTGAAAATGCTCCAACAGGAAAGTTGCGTTTATTGTATGAGTGTAATCCTATTGCCTTTTTAGCTGAACAGGCCGGAGGAATGGCTACTAACGGCGTACAGCGCATTATGGAGTTACAACCATCGTCACTTCATCAGCGAACACCGTTTTATACCGGTTCGAAAAACATGGTACAAAGGGTAGAAAACTATCTGAAAAAATACGGTAACAACAGTTAATAGATACGCGTTTTATATACTCAGAAACAGGTCTTCAAAGCTTTACGGCTCGGAGGACCTGTTTTTTTTTGATTATCAACTGAGTTTCCCCTCCTCATAATTTTCAATTACTTTTGCCCAAAATCGGATAATGTGGAGATAAATCAGATACTGGAGTTTTATAAAAACGATGAACGAATTGAGCAACTTAGAAGTCAGCTCAGAGAATCCAACAAGCAAATCAACCTTAAAGGATTAAGTGGAAGCCAAAAAGCTGTTATTCAGGCTTCGCTGGCAAATGAAGGACCTCACCTTGTAGTGCTTAACGATCGTGAAGAAGCTGCTTATCTTTATAACGACATTTCTCAACTACTTAGCTCCAGTCATGTATCTTTTTTACCATCCTCCTACAAACGTTCGCCGGAATATGGTCAAAAGGATTCACAAAATGTGCTGCTTCGAACGGAGGCTTTAAGCCAGCTTCACAGCTCTAATAAGGAGCTTTTTGTCATCACCTATCCTGAGGCTCTAGTTGAAAAAGTTATTTCGGCCGAATCACTGGACGAAAACCGATTGATTATTAACGCTGGCGATCAATTGGATATTTCATTTATCACCGACGTATTGACTGAATATCATTTTCAACGGGTTGATTTTGTTTTTGAACCGGGGCAGTATTCGGTTCGCGGAAGCATCATTGATGTTTACTCGTTCTCAGATGAAGATCCATATCGCCTCGACTTCTTTGGTGATGAAGTTGACAGCATTCGTAAGTTTAACCTGGAAAACCAGCTATCAAAAGAAAAGCTTGAACAAGTCACCATTGTACCTAACCTGACGGAGAATCAAAACTCCCAATTGCTGACTTCTCTTTCTGATTATCTGCCGAAAAATTCAAAAATATGGGTTGACAGGTTTGATTTTATCGACCAGCGAATGACGGTAATAGCTGATAAAATAAGTAAGCAGACCATTGACGTTAATGAGGAAGAGGATGACAAAGACTATAGTTTTCTGTCTCCGGAAAACACCTGCTCCTTTAAAGATTTTTATAAGAGCTGTTTGAACTTTCCAATTGTTACATTAGGCAATTCTGCTTCTGATAATGCTACAACTGTTATTGAGTTTAATTCAGCACCTCAACCTGTCTTTCACAAGAATTTTGAGATACTCGAAGAAAACCTGAAGGAGAAACAGCGTGAGCAATATGAATGTTTTATTCTTTCCGATAACCCTCGCCAGTTTGAACGTCTCAAAGCCATCTTTCATGATCGGGGCATCAAACTGAAATACGATGAAATCAATCATAGCCTTCATGAAGGTTTTATTGACCATGATGCTCAATTCTGTTTTTATACCGATCACCAAATATTTGAACGTTACCACAAGTTCTCCCTTCGGACTGAAAAAGCCAAAGCAGCTCAACAAGCTATCTCATTGAAAGAATTAAGTCGTCTTAATCCGGGCGACTTTGTGGTGCATATCGATCACGGTGTTGGTCGATTTGGCGGACTGGTGACACAAACTGTCAACGGCAAACACCAGGAGGCTATCCGTCTTGTGTATCGGGACAATGATGTTTTGCTGGTCAATATTCATTCATTACACCGCATCAGTAAATTCAAAGGTAAAGAAGGCACTCCTCCCAAAGTGAATAAATTGGGTACCGCCGCCTGGCAAAAGCTGAAAGACAAAACCAAGAAAAAAGTAAAGGACATTGCCCGTGAGTTGATTGCCCTATATGCCAAACGTAAGTCTGAACCAGGATTTACCTACTCACCGGATACTTATCTGCAAACAGAACTGGAAGCTTCCTTCTTTTTTGAAGATACGCCTGATCAAACCAAAGCCACAGTTGCTGTTAAAGGAGATATGGAGAAATCAACTCCTATGGATCGTTTGGTATGTGGTGATGTTGGTTTTGGTAAGACTGAAATTGCCATTCGTGCTGCCTTTAAAGCCATTGCCGACAATAAACAAGTAGCTGTACTGGTACCAACAACCATATTAGCCTTGCAGCATTACCAGACTTTTAAGGAACGTTTAAAAGAATTTCCAGCCAATATCGATTATGTCAGTCGTCTGCGTAAATCCAAAGACACAAAAGCAGCTCTTAAGAAACTGAAAGAAGGTCTGGTTGATATATTAATCGGCACACATCGTCTCACAGGTAAAGATGTGGAATTTAAAGATCTGGGATTGCTCATTATTGATGAAGAACAACGTTTTGGAGTAGCTATAAAAGAAAAACTAAAACAGTTAAAAATTAATGTTGATACATTAACACTTACGGCTACTCCTATACCCCGAACTCTGCAATTTTCACTGATGGGGGCCCGTGACTTGTCCATCCTTAATACGGCACCTCCCAACCGTCATCCGATTATTACAGAGTTGCATGTGATGAATGAAGAAATTGTAAAAGAGGCCATCCTATATGAAGTAGAAAGAGGCGGCCAGGTTTTCTTCATTAATAACCGGGTTCAGAACATCATGGAAGTACAGGCATTGGTGAATCGCATCTTACCGGAAGTTAAAACCGTTGTAGCCCACGGACAAATGGAAGGGCCTAAACTGGAAAAAATAATGCTTGACTTTATTGAGGGAGAATATGATGTTTTAATTGCTACCACCATTATCGAATCAGGTCTGGACATTCCAAATGCCAATACCATTATTATCAACAATGCGCATAACTTTGGACTGAGTGAATTGCATCAGCTTCGTGGACGTGTAGGCCGTTCAAACAAAAAGGCATTTTGTTATTTAATGGCACCCCCATTATCAACTTTAACGCAGGAAGCACGACGGCGACTGAAGATTGTTGAAGAATTTTCTGATCTGGGCAGCGGCTTTAACATTGCTATGCAGGATTTGGATATCCGCGGAGCCGGTGATGTACTGGGTGGTGAACAAAGTGGTTTTATCTCTGATATTGGTTATGAAACCTACCAGCGCATTCTTAACGAGGCCTTACTTGAACTCAGAGAGACCGAGTACAAGGAAACTTTTGAAGAAGAACACCACAATAACAACACACCAGCTGTTTTTGTAACCGACTGTTTGATTGAAACAGATACTGAACTTCGATTGCCTGACAGCTATATTGAAAATGTGGCTGAGCGGATGCATTTGTATCGCGAACTGGATAATATGGAAGAAGAAGAGGATCTGGTTAATTTCGAAAATAATTTGGTAGATCGATTCGGACCGATACCAGAATCCGGTCAACGCTTGTTTGAATTGGTGCGTATTCGTCGAATGGCTAAACAACTTGGTGTTGAGAAAATCATCTTCAAAAATAATCTGTTGTATTTCTATTTTGTTTCGAACCAGGAATCACCTTTTTACCAATCTCCTGTGTTTAGTGGTGTATTAATGTGGATTCAGCATAACTCTAAAAAAGCAACAATGAAGGAAGGAAAAGAAAAGCTTTATCTGGTGATGAGAGATGTGAAATCGATTAAGGAAGTAAAAAGTACAGTGAGTGAGATGTTTGAAACGATTATTACCACTTAATAATTATTGAAGCATATAGATTAGTTCATAAACCTTGTCACTAGCGTCTAAAATCTTATGGGCGGTAAAGTTCACTTTTTCAGACCCTTTAATATAGTTTACACCTTCTTTTTTATCAGTCTGTTCAAACACATCGCTTAATTGAGTGATTCGCTGCCCTTGCATATCTGTACCTTCAAACAACGGATGCTGTGCAACAGCTTTTATTTTTTGTCGTGCATCAGTAATAAAAAATGGTTGCCCGATCTGACTTAAATATTTAAGCAAAAGATCACTGCGCTTTTGAGCATACACGATTTTGGAGTTATCAACCAATGTTACCTGAAGTGACTTTTTCTTATTAAAGATAATTGAAGCTCCTGATATCTGTGCAAAGAATGATTGCCCGTGAACATCTCTCATGGCAACATCTACACTCTCAAAACCAATTCCTTTTTCATGGAACTCATTCAATAATCTCTCCACCGTCGCCTTGTCCTTTTCTTCTATATAATTAATATATGGAGACATTAAGACATCTTCCATGTAATGCGTCTTGAATAAATCCAAAGCCAGATTATTCAAGTACTGCACACGCCCATGTTGCAAAACCATCAACGGCATTGATGCCTCACTGATAAACTGACGATACCCTCTTTCACGCTCGCGCTGTTCCTGATCGACTTTATGCTTATAAAAGGCTAAATCAATCGCAATACCCAGTTCCTTCTTCTTAACAGGCTTTACCAGGTAACCATATGAATTTGAAACAATAGCCCTTTTTATCGTTTGGCTACTTGTATCCGATGATACATAGATAACCGGAATATCCAGCTCGCGACGTAACTGCTCGGCTGTCTGAATTCCATCCATCTCACCCTCCAGATGTATATCCATCAAAACCACATCAGGTCTTAATCGATGACAAAGGTCCACAGCATCCCTTCCGTCGGCACATTTACCAATTAACTCGTGCTCCAGTTCACGAAGAAACATTGTAAATATCGCCGAGATAAACTTATCATCTTCAACAACAAGGACTTTTCGCATAAAATATTCTGAATTTTAAAACAGGCTACAATCTGTTTTGTATCTTTGATGCCTGTTTTTTTGGTAAAACGAATTTTTGATCATTTTGCAAAGTGAATTTAGTTATAGATAGGGGAAATACACAGGTAAAACTTGGGATTTTTGACCAGTGTCAGCTTATACGTTCCGACTACTTCGATTTTCTTGATAAAAAAATCATTTCAGAGTTGTCAATTAGTTATAATATAGATCGGATAATTGTATC
>NZ_CEXQWX010000083.1:0-26645 GCF_982718395.1 Carboxylicivirga sp. | reverse complement strand
GCAAAGAAGCAAAGAAAGCAATGATGAAACTACTGGATTTTATTGTTCAGGCAACCAATAATGATCCGGCAGCAATAAAGGCGGGGTATTTATTAGACGGAACACCCTTTGTAGATTATAGCAGTGCTGCGTTTACAGCACCATTGGTTACAGCAGCAATGATCGATGCAAAATACCAGGATTTTCTGAATAAAGGTTGGGATGAAATGCAACAGATGAAACACTCGTATTATGGTGATACAATTTGCTTATTAAATATGCTATTAATATCGGGAAACTGGTGGTGTCCGGTTGAATAAAGATCAATACACAAACAGAAAACGCCCGACCAGTAATTGTTTTAATACCGGTCGGGTTATTTTTATAGTATCCAATTAAAAATGTAGCCCAGTAGGATTATAAAAAGAGTAATAGTGCCAAAAAAGATACCAATAAGCTTCCATTTCATTACCTTCTTCAATAGAGTAGCTTCCGGGAGTGATAAGCCAACAACTGCCATCATAAATGCTATGGCGGTACCAAGCGGCACTCCTTTTGCAACAAACACCTGAATGACCGGCACAATACCTGCTGCATTGGCATATAACGGAACGGCCAGAATCACAGCCAAAGGAATGGCATACCATTTATCCTCGGATAAGTATTGTGTGAAAAAATCTTCAGGAACAAAGCCATGCATTAAGGCACCCACTCCAATTCCAATGATAATGTACAACAGTACTTTCCTAACGATGTTCCATCCTTCTTCAATAATGGAAGGCAGGCGTTGTATAAAAGGAGTATTATCTTTTTCAAACTGGTTAAACTCGCTTTGTGAGTTTTCCTGAATTTGTTTAACCCAATCAGATAAGTAACGATCTAATTTCAGCTTACCAAGTATATACCCACCAATCATTCCTAAGAGTATTCCTGAAGAGGCATAGATCAATGTTGCTTTCCAACCAAACAGACCTAAAAACATGGCTACCGCTACTTCGTTTACTAAAGGTGAAGTAATCAGATAAGCGAATGTGACCCCTAGTGGTATACCTCCCTGCACAAATCCTATAAATAACGGAATGGATGAGCAGGAGCAAAACGGTGTTATGGCCCCAAAAAAGGAAGCAAAAAAGTATTGCAGTCCGTAAAGTTTTTTGGTGGTCAGATAAACGCGCAAGCGCTCAACCGGAAAGTAAGTGTTGACAACACCCATCAAAGAACTGATCACGAACAGCAGGATGATGATTTTAATGGTGTCGTAAAAAAAGAAATTGATTGATTGGCCCCAATGCGATTCTGTGCTAAAAAGAAATAAATCGTAGGTTAAATAGTCGATTAATGGCTGCAGGTAATAATACAAAAGTACGATTAGTGGCAAACCAACTAGTATCTGAACTCTTAAGTCAATTTTCTTTAGTATTGCAGTTGTCATGTTAAATACCTTAGAAGAATAATGTGATAATAAAATAGAGTCCTGTGAAGATAAATAGTACAGCAATGATTCGTCTGAACCAAATCTCGAATGTTTTCATTTTATTATACATGCCACCAATTGAGCCAACACTATAGGCAAGTAGCCAGGCAAATATGACGACCGGAATGCCTGTTGCAATAGCAAAAATAACAGGCAGATATAATCCACTGGCACTGGCAACAGTCATAGGCATAAGCATGCCAAAATAAAGTACACCACTATAAGGACAAAAGGCCAGGGCAAATACAATACCTAGAAGTGTTGCACCCCATAAACCATTACGTGATCGCTCTTCCATCTTATCAGTCAACTTGTTTAAACCAGGAATGGACAATTTGATAACACCCAGCATAAATAAGCCAATTATAATTAATATTGGGCCAAGTAGTTTTTCGCCCCATTCCTGAAACAAGCCACCCAACTTCATTTGACCCAAGCCAAAATAAAAGATCAGACCAATAGCTGTATAAGAAATGGCTCTTCCTAATGTGTAAAACAGTCCGTTAACAAACACGCGTTGCTTGCTTTCAATGTCTTTGCTGATAAAACCAATTGCGGTGATGTTAGTTGCCAACGGGCATGGACTAACGGCAGTCATCAGTCCGAGCAAGAAAGCTGATAAAATGGGAAGTTGAGAGTTTTCCAACAAGTTTTGTAGCACTTCCATCTATAACATTGATTCAATGGTTGATTGCAAAAGTGCTTCCAGCTTTTCGGGCTTGGTGCGTGCATTTAAAAAGGCTTCATTGGTCAGATTTACCATTTTATCTCCTTTCATCACCATTAAAGTTTGCCAGTCAATATTATACTTTTGAGCCAGCTCTTTTTCTTCTTCTCGATTAATGGAGTGGAATGGAACTTCTTCTTTATAGTGTTTGGCAAGCGTTTCTTTGGTTACTTTTTCAACCGCTTCGCAAGTGGCGCATCGTCGGGTAGCATGAAAATACACCACACTTACTTTGTTGGCATCAATGGAGCTTGCTGTTTTGTTGCAGCATGCTTGTGAGGTTTCAACAGCATTATTTGAACAGCATGATTTTTCTTTTTTATTGTTGGTGTTGCAGCCTACAAGTGCAGAAATTAGCAAGATGCAAGCCAGCCCTGCGTTTAGTTTTTTAAGGGATTTTCTCATTTTGTTGGAATTACAATAGTTCTTTAATTTCGTTTACTGATGGTACTTTACCTTTTACAACCACTTTCCCGTCAATTACTAAAGCAGGTGTGGTCATAACGCCATAGGTCATTATTTGCATAATGTCTTCCACTTTTTCGATGTTCGCATCAATACCTTTTTCTTCAACAGCTTTGCGCGTTACTTCTTCGAGTGAGCTGCATTTTGTACAGCCCGTACCTAATACTTTAATTTCCATAATTGTATATTATAATTTGTTCGTAGTTCGTAAAATGCCGAACTATTGGTTTAAATTTTTTTACAAGTCAAAAAAATCCTTTAATAACTCCCTCGCCTCTTTCCAATTCTCTTTATTAATGCAGTATTTAACCCTTGGAGCTTCCGTTTCTCCCTGGATTAAACCAGCATCTTTTAATTCTTTTAAATGTTGCGATAAGGTAGATTTAGCAATGGGTAATACCTCTGTGAGGTCACCGCTGTAACAACAGCTTTGTAATGACAGGGTTTGTAAAACAAAAATGCGTACAGGGTGTCCAAGAGCTTTGGCGTATCGAGCGGTACGTTTTTGTTTTTCTGTGATCATATTGTATTGTTCGTAATTTTGCGAACAAATATAATGAATGATTTGAATAAATCAACAGCCGATAAGTATTTAAGAAATAAAAGTTCAGTTAGTCAGTTTCAACGATCTTAACCGGAAAATTGACAAGAGCTTGATAATCCTCTCCGGCTTCAATCATATCATCATCATCCTTATCGCAAATCCATTGAACAATGGTTTCATTGTTATTGCTGTATAAACAATCAAGTTTCTTGAAAATATCCAGAATAAACTTGGATGAGACTGTGTTAAAATATTCAAAATGGATGTTAACAAGAGTTCTGGCAGAAGGATTATGAATATATGCTTCCAGCCAATTCAACATTGGGTCGAAAAATATGTGACCATTTTCTGGAGTAGCCTTACCTTTTATTTCCATAAGGCCCTTCGAAGGATCGAAGTGTATGTAAGGCGTTTTTTGTGTTGCCTCCTTAATTAAAGGTGATAGCATATCGCAATTTTGTATGGGTGATTAGTAAATGTAACAATATGTTATCAGAAAAGACAGTATTTTATTGAAAAACAAACTGTATTGTTCAGAAGCAACCATGAAATTGTTCGAATTACCAACTTTTATATGTGATGATTGATAAATGATACTAGTGATTTATTATGATTATGCATAACTCAATTTCCAATACTCTTTAAAAGTAGAATTTCCAATAGATCACTAATAAATTCCAAAATAATCCGATTGTGGAGGGCAGGTGCTAAAGAATTGACGGGGCGATAATCCTGAATATTTGATGAAGTCATTGTTCATATGAGCCTGATCGTAATAGCCACATGTTAAGGCCAAATCAATAAGCGAAAGAGCTGGATTCTGAGCTTTTTTGTGTAAAGCATATTGAAAGCGAATGGTATTGAGAAAGGTTTTGGGTGTACAACCAACCATTGAAGAAAAGGAGCGCTCAAATTGTTTGCGACTCCAATAGGTTTGTTCAGCCATTGAACTGATCGTTTGACCTGTCGGATTGATTCGGGGAATGAGATGGCTGATCCGCTCGGCTTTATAACAGTTCCCCTTGTGTGTAAGGTTAGTTACCAGGAATTTTTCTATCAACTCCACTTGCATTGAGGATTGTTTCGATTCGTAAAGTTGCTCGCTCAATTGTTTTATACCCATTCCAAAAATTAAGCTGGCATCAATCGATTGGTTAAGCAGTTCACCAAGTATAAGCTTGTTGATGGCAGCCAGTCCATGTGGTTGAAATGTAACCGAAATCATTTTCAGATGCCCAGATGCAGTTATGTCGTAATAGCTCTTTTGCTGTCCCGACAAAATTGCACAAGCATTAAGATCTCGGTTATCATCAAAAGTTGATGCTTTATTTCCCAGGTAAAAGCTCAATTCAGGTAATCCGGTTGGTATAATTCGTTGGGAGTGAGTATGCTGGTGTGGATAGTTGCATTCCATTAACCAGTAATGCTTAACGATATCAGATAGTTGGGGTGATGGATATATAATCTTGAATTGCACATGATAAAGGTAAGCAGGGGCGTGAACCCCTGCAAATGAATACTGAACTTAAAATTGACTGTACAAACCTATTTTATTGCCTTCACAATCAATAAATGTTGCAAAATAGCCCCGGCCTTCAGCTTCAATTTTGGTTTTAGGCAATATCACCTTGCCACCCTTATTTTCCAGGCGTTCAATAGTAGCTTCCATTGAGTCAGGGACGTGAAAGCTTGGCAATATACCATCGGAAGACGGATTAAAGTCCTTGGCAAGCGATAAAGCCCCTTCATCATTGGGTAGTAATGCCATTTTTTCGTGTCCAAAATCCAAACCTTCCAGCGAAAGCTGAAATACCTCGTTGTAAAATGCGATGGCTTTTTCCATGTTTCTGACGGGTATTTCTACCCAGGCAATTAATTTGTTCATAACTGTTTGTTTAAATGATTTGACATTACAAACCTACAGAGCACTTATGGAACAAAATTGGAAAAATAAGACATGTTTATACCAAAGAACAACAAGTAATCATGGGGTTGAATTTCTAGTCTAAAGTCTCCAAAGGCAGATACAATACTGTCTGAAAACATCAACACCCCAGCTATTAACTGAGGTGTTGATATGTGAACTTTATTGTTTCTTTAACTACATCCGCCCTGAACACGTTTGACTTTTTTAACTACTGGTCTGTCTAAATTGGCTACAGCTTCACCAATTTCTTTAAGTTTTTGTGCTGCATCTTTTCTAAAAATATATACATCCTGATCAACATTGGCCTCAATCGGATCGTCAGATAGCAAGAAGAAGTTGCTGTTAAATTCATCCGCCGTATTGCTCAATGCAAAGTTATCTGCTTTTCCATGGTATTTTGCTACCAAACATGCTCGTTGCGATTGCTCGTACGACGCTCCATAAAATACATTGGTTTTAATATTTTGAACAATGATGGCAAGGTTTTCTGCCTCATGTAATTTGTCAAGCGGGATGTTAATAGCAGTTGGAATATGAAAAGCCTTGAACTCTTCGGCCGAACGAACATCGATAACATTATACTGATAGTATTGGTGCATGAGTTCGTAAGCCAGTTTGTCTCCTTCCATCATCTTTGGTTGACATTCGCCACTGGCCAATTTGGCATCAATGCGTTGATTCATTAATTCACCGCGCGTTGGAGTAATCATGGTGATTAATACGGTTATTACCGCCAGACCAACGGCCATGCTGTATTTTGTAATATCCTTTTTTAACCATTGAGTGGTTTTATTATTCACATTGTTTTCGATCATGGTAACACCAACAAATGCGCCGGTGGCCACAAATACCATAATTAACGCAAAGGCCTCACGGGATATGCCCGTCATTTCAAAAACTAATAAATCACCAAGGTTTTCGGCTACCATTAAATCCTTAATTAGCGGGTAGCCTTCAACGAAAGCAAATATTCCCAGACCAGCTCCAAATACAAAAGCCCAGCCATCTATTTTACCACTGGCCGCCGCCACAACACTTGTTCCCGGACAAAATCCGCCAATTATAAATCCGCCTCCCATAATGACGCCACCGATTATGGCGGCCCATAAAAAGGTTGGATTGATAAAAATGATGTCAACATCTAACAAGCCAAGATGATTGAGTGACGTAATGCCTACCATCGCTGTTACGCCAGCCGTAAAGAATACTTTTAAAACGGTAAAATCATAACCGTAAAACAGGCCCACAAGTTTGCGGGTTGATCCAAATCCGGCTTGTTCAAGTGCAAAACCAAATCCCATACCAACAATAATGGCAATGATAAAGTTAAACTCGTTACTTATAATATCAGGTACTAATGGTCCCATCTTAGTTTACTTTTTTAATCCATAATTTTCTGAAAAACCATGCCATGGCATATGCCATTCCAAAAATGGACATCATGGTTACAATTCCGCCAAATGACATAACAGCCATTCCACTTAAAGCGGCTCCACTGGTGCAGCCTCTTGCCAGCTGACTGCCAAAGCCAAATAAGGCACCGCCAAATATGGCAGCAGCTATTCGGATGCCGTTTTTTACACCCGGGCCTTTTTCAATTTTAACAGTCACTCTGTTTGACATCACAGCCGATAAGAATGCTCCAATGACAACGCCAATAACCTCAAATACAAGCCATGATTTTAAAGGTCCGTCCGGATTGTTCTGACGCTGAGTTATGTAATAGTCTGTTGTCGCAGCATGCTCAGGTGCAACGTTTTCGACTATTTGAACTACAAAGCTTTTAATGGCACCGCTGGCGCCTAAACCACGTCCGGTTATATAGATGGTTGTTAATAAAACAAACCCTAGAAAGAATCCGGCTAAATAGGGATTCATATATTTTTTAGGAGCTTCTTTCATGATAAATTGTTTTTAGTTTCTTCAACTGCCTCTTTAGGCATATCTTCCTCTTCTTCTTCCAAAAGTTCCCAACCTGAAATCATGGCTTTAATATTGGCTGTAACAGAATGACCTGTTGTAGTCATATAAACATGTACAACTATAAAGGCCATCAACAACCAGGCTCCTAAAGTGTGTGCCCATGCAATGTATTCCAGTGGAATGTCACTGACAACAATGATGTCGTTCACATCAAACGTTTTATAATAAAGATAGAGCAAGCCAGTCAGAATCATTACCGGTGCCATCAATAGTTTAAAACCAAGATAGGTGATGGCCTGAAGTGGGTTAAGCTTCTTTTTAGCCGTTTTAACAGTAGGGTGGGGTGCTTTTTTAAACATGCCTACCGTATAGTATTGTATCTGCTCTTTTAGTTTTGAAATGGTTGGAATGTACTGCTTCCACTCACCAGTTGTTAAGTGCCAGAATATTGAGAAAGCAATAAGTGCAAGGAGTAAATAGGAAGCAATATGGTGAAACGTCACCGCTTTTTCAAAACCTAAAAGCGAGAAAGAACCATGAATTTCAAACCCGGTAAGTGCCAAAAAGAGGATCAATGCAGCCTGGCTCCAATGCCAGAATCGCTCAAACTTTTTATAGATATATACTTGTTTCATTTGATTCTTATTTAGATTCCAGTTCTTTTTGTTTTAATGCGTTGATTAATCGAGCCAATCCATGAATAAAAACGCCAGCTAAGGCTCCCCATAATAAGAGGCTTCCCATCAAATCAATCCAGTCATTTTTATCGCGGCCCGGAAGATAAAAGTCATTTAGGGCTGCCAAACGGCCATTGTCTCTTGTATGGCATTCTTCGCATGAAAGTGCTTTGTCCTTTGGAGATACCATATGATTGATAGGCCAGTACATCTCAGTTTCGATAAACTCGAATTCGCCGCTATATGGTAAACCAACGCCCTTCATACCGGCTTTGGCAGCCAAATGCCAGTCAAAATCTTTCCAATAGGCACTATCTCCTTTCGCTTCGGCATATACCTTAGGTTGGATTAACATTTTTGTTTTTGGATCGTAGATTTGGTCGCCACGATGGACTTTTACAGGGTAAATCTTAGAATGGATATCATCAGTCGATCCCAATAGCTTATTTACTTGTACCGGGGTGTTCGTGACTGTATCACCCAAGGCATAATGTTGCGCATTGCCATTAAACCACATGTATTCCGGCTCAATGTTGTTAGCCCACTCAAATTCCCCCTTAATGGATAAATAGGTGTGGTTACCCAATGAATCTTCTTCATGATACGGGTTACCATCGTCATCTAAACGTCCGGCTTCAGACCAGCGCCATGCCATCTTTGTTGAGTTCTCTTTGGCATAGGTTGGGATATGGCAGGTTTGACACGATACTTTTGAAAAATGACGGTTTAAAACATCATCCAAATGAGGTTTGGTTGTATGGCAGTCCTCACAGCGTAAGCGATTAACATTTGTAGAAGAAACAGAATAGAGTTTACCTTTGATTTGATGATTTTCGGCTGAGTGACAATCCACACAATCCATGTTAATACCATTTGATGCCATGTGCACATCCACTTCACGGTTACATGATAAAAGTGCTTCTTCCAGGTCGCCATGCTTTACATTGTTGCCACCACCACTATAAAAATGACATGCTCCACAATTAATTTTATTGGGGCGACCAACACTCAGGGCTACCTTATTCAGGTTTACATTTCTGTCCGGATAACCCGACATGGAGGCGCCTTTAATGTACTCTTCACTCTGGTCGTGACACACCATGCAGTCTACATTGCGGGCATTATTAAAATCGAAAGTGTTGTGTGACATTCCAAAACCAATGTGGCATTTTGCACAGGCTTGCTCATTGGTGCTAGCACCAATACAAAAGTTGTTGAGGACATTTTTCTTTCCCATTTTGGAAATACCCTTGTTTTCAACATAAGCAATGCGTTCCCAGTTCCAGTGGCTGGAATGCATAATTTCTTCATGACGCTGATTGTGGCAAGACAAGCATGTCTCTGTTACATCCTGAGGACTTTTAAATTCTTGTTGCAGAATTTTAAATTGGCTATGATCGACAGATGATTTGTGTTTATTGGCAAACTTCTGTTTCAATTCAAATTGGGATAAATTAAGCGGTTTATCCTTATGGAAGAAATTAACCAAAAGCAAAACAATCACCGTAGTCAATACCGAATAGGTTATCGTTTTATTCATATTAATTAGTTAGTTGTGTGTTTTTTAGATCGTAACTGCTTGGATTTCCTACTATCGAAGAATTATACCTTGCATCTAATAATCCAGAGACAAAGATATGTAGATAAATAGATATAAGATAAGGATATGTAGATATTTAGATAGTTTAGAATGAATCTTATTAGCATTAATTATGGAGGTGTTGTAATTGTATTGTTTTAGAAAGAGTTGAGTTTTGCATCTGGGTTACATGCTATCTGAACACCTGGTGTATCATTAAGAATTTTAATTCAGTCTAAATATTGATTAATCTACACATCTAATTATTAATCAATCCACACATCTAGTTATGTGTATATTTTACTAAATTTGTCAATACAACATTCAAAATGAATAAGCCGATGAGTAAAAGTAGAAGAGATTTCATTAAAATTTCGGCACTTGGAACTATAGGTGTTTTTGCCGGTTCACGATTGTTAATGTCAAACAACCATAAAGTTATCCTTGAAAATATAAAAGGTCCATGGATGCTGCCTCAGGATTTGGTTAGAACGCCAACCTATTGCGAGGTATGCTTCTGGAAGTGTGCTGGTTGGACTTATAAAAATAACGATGGCCAAATTCAAAAAATCATTGGTAATGATGATGATCCCAATAGTAATGGACGTTTCTGCCCCCGTGGAACAGGTGGTGTAGGTATGTATTATGACGAAGACCGCCTGAAAAAACCTTTAATTCGTGTAAAAGGAGCCGATGGTAAACAGACGTTTAAAGAAGCATCTTGGGATGAGGCTTTTGATTTTATCCAACAGAGGTTAGAAAAAGTGATTGATGAACATGGACCGGAGTGTTTAGCACTTTTTACCCATGGCTCAGGAGGAACTTACTTTGGGAACTTATTGAAATCTTTAGGCTCACAGAATATTACTGCTCCATCATATGCACAGTGTCGCGGACCTCGTGAGGTTGGTTTTATAGCTACCTTCGGAGACGGTTTAAGTTCACCTGAACCGACTGATATTCGCGATTGTAAATGTATGGTGCTGATTGGTTCTCATATTGGCGAAAATATGCATAACGGGCATGTGCAGGAAATGTCGGATGCAATTGATAAAGGAGCAACCATTATTACTGTAGACCCTCGCTTTTCAACTGCAGCAAGCAAATCAAAGTACTGGCTTCCAATTAAACCTAGTACCGACCTGGCTTTGTTAATGGCATGGATTCATGTTTTAATTTATGAGGAACGATACGATAAAAAATACGTTGAGCAATATACTATTGGTTTTGAACAGCTAAAAGCTCATGTGAAACATATGACGCCTGAGTGGGCGTATGGAATAACAACCATCAAACCACAGGTTATTCGCGAAACAGCGCGTGAGATGTCTTATGCTTCTCCGGCCACCATTGTTCATCCAGGACGTCATGTTACCTGGTATGGCGATGATACCCAAAGACTAAGGGCAGTAGCTATTTTAAATGCACTGTTGGGTTCTTGGGGGCGCAGAGGCGGTTTTTATATACCAGATAAAGCAAAGGTGCCTGGTGTACCGCATCCTCCTTATCCTAAACCCCGTAAAACCTGGCGTGATGCAATGGGAGGTAAATATGAACTGGCCGATTTAGCTTTAGCCAATGGTGTGTGCGATGCAACCATTCCTTCAGCAACTATGGATTGTAATATCAAAGCGTGGATTGTAAATGGTACGAACCTAATAGAGACTTTACCTAACAGGGCTAAAACAATTGAAGCAATCAATGCACTAGATTTAATGGTTGTGGTTGACACCATGCCGATGGAAATCACAGGATTTGCAGATGTTGTTCTACCTGAATGTACATACCTGGAGAGATACGATTCACTAAGAATAACACAACATCGCGAACCAACTATTTCATTACGAATGCCGGCGATGAAACCTAAGTACGATTCGAAACCAGCCTGGTGGATGGCTAAGAACCTGGCCGAACGAATGGGTAAAGGCGATTATTTTCCTTTTGACTCCATTGAAGAGGAGCTGGACTATCAATTGAAGCAGGTTGGTTCTTCTTTAGAGGAAATGCAGAGAATTGGTGTTAAAAAGATGAAGCGTGAATATGATGATCTGTATTTTAGAGATGGCGAGGATATTGAGTTTAATACCAACAGTGGGAAGATTGAATTGTACTCTACATCTCTTGAAGAATATGGATTTGATCCGATGCCAAAATATACTGCTCACCCCGAACCACCAGCCGGATACTATCGCCTGATATACGGACGAGCACCTATGCATACATTTTCTCGTACAGCCAATAATCCGAATCTGACTGATTTGATGGATGAGAATACAGTTTGGGTAAATCCGAAAGTAGCGAAAGAATGGGATTTGAAAAATGGTCAGGAAATATTCCTTCAAAACCAGGATAATGTAGTATCAAGCTTTCCGATTAAAGTACGTATTACCGAGCGTATTCGATGGGATTCAGTATATATGGTTCATGGTTTTGGCCATGCCAATAAAAAACTGAGCCGTGCCTACGGAAAGGGAGCGAGTGATTCTGAGTTAATTACAAATGTAATGATGGATCCTATAATGGGAGGCACTGGTATGAGAGGTAATTTTATAACATTTAGATT
This sequence comes from Carboxylicivirga sp., assembly GCF_982718395.1. Lineage (NCBI taxonomy): Bacteria > Pseudomonadati > Bacteroidota > Bacteroidia > Marinilabiliales > Marinilabiliaceae > Carboxylicivirga > Carboxylicivirga sp. The sequence continues at coordinate 14,787 of NZ_CEXQWX010000083.1, read as the reverse complement.
TAATAAAGCATAAGGAGAGACAGCTATGAGATATGCAATGGCCGTAGATACTAAAAAATGTGTGGGCTGCAGTGACTGTGTGGTAGCTTGTCAGACAGAAAATAATGTGCCTATCGGATACTGCCGCGATTGGATTGTGGAAGTGACTGATGGTACTTATCCTCAGTTGGAACTGGAGCATCGATCGGAAAGGTGTAACCACTGCGAAAATTCACCATGTGTACGATGCTGCCCAACTGGAGCCAGTCATTATAGCGACGGTGGTATTGTAATGGTTACCAAAAATAAGTGTATAGGATGCGGTGCGTGTATTGCATCATGTCCGTATGATGCTCGTTATACCCACCCCAAAGGTTATGTCGATAAATGTACATTTTGCCTTCACAGGGTAAAGAAAGGTCAGCAGCCGGCTTGTGTGGCTGTTTGCCCAACCAAGTGCATGTATTTTGGTGATTTAGATGATCCTAATTCAGAAGTGAGTAAGGTGATAAAGAGACGAAAGTATAAGACACTTATCCCTGAAGCAGGAACAAAACCTCAACTTTACTTTTTGATTTAAACCATTCAAAAGAACAAAATGAAAGAAGAACTTATTGTTAGCGGGCGAATGAATCCGCATATCGACCCGCAATTACAAATTTGGGAATGGCATATACCTGCCTACTTATTTTTGGGTGGTTTAGCTGCTGGAATATTATTTTTTGCCAGTTATTTTTATATAAAAGGAAAAAGTGAAGAATATCCGACAGCTGTTAAATTGGCTCCAATTTTTACTCCGGTATTCATCGGGTTAGGATTGTTATTTCTATTATTGGATTTAAAGCACAAGCTTTATTTTTGGAGATTATATACTGCATTTAAGATTGAATCACCGATGAGCTGGGGAGCATGGACACTAATGGCTATTATGCCATTGTCCGGCATCTGGGCTGCTTTAAATATAAAAACACTCTTCCCGAAATGGGACTGGAAATTTGACGTTGTAAAAGATACTATCAAAGTGCTCGAGGATTATAAAACACCAATAGCATGGGCTATAATGATTCTTTCGGTGATACTTGGTATTTATACCGGTATCCTGCTATCTGCATTTAATGCACGCCCTCTTTGGAATACCTCAATTCTTGGACCTTTGTTTCTTGTATCAGGTATGTCAACTGGTGCGGCGGCAATCATCATTCTTTCGAAATTAAAAAAAGAACGTCATACTTTTGCTCGCATCGACCTGTTACTTATTGCAATAGAGTTATTTCTGATAATCCACATGTTTATGGGGTTCAGGGCAAGTTCACAGGTACAAATCGATGCATCAGCAATGTTCCTTGGTGGTCAGTTTACAGCTCCGTTTTGGGTATTTGTAGTTGGGTTTGGTTTAATAATACCAGCTACCCTTGAAGTACTCGAAATGCGACACAAGAAGATTCCATATATGGTTGCACCCGTATTGGTATTATTCGGAGGATTACTTTTCCGATTCATAATGGCATATGCCGGACAGATGAGTCGCTGGCTGTATTAAAAAGCATTAATTGATTAATAATATAAAACAGATATAAATGAATAAAGAACAAAGTAATAGGTATATAAACCCATATTTGGGTGGCGTACTGCTTGGTCTTGTGTTACTTGCCGCCTTTTATTTCTCGGGTAGAGGACTTGGAGCCAGCGGTGCGGTAAAGAGTGCTGTTGTGGCCAGTGTTGAAACTGTTGCACCCACTCATGTAGAGACAAGTGATTTTTACTCAAACTATAAGAAATCACACAGAGGCGGACCTTTAAAAGATTGGCTGGTTTGGGAGATGTTGGGTGTTCTGGTTGGTGGATTTGTTTCTGGCGCCATGGCCGGACGACTCAAATTCAAAGTGGAACATAGCCCCAAAATAACTAATAAAGTACGTTTGTTATTTGCTGCTGTTGGCGGTGTTTTATTTGGTTTTGGCTCGCAACTCGGTCGCGGTTGTACAAGTGGATCGGCATTAAGTGGTATGGCGGTGTTGTCATTGGGAGGTTTTATTACCATGGCATTTATTTTCGGTACTGCCTTCGCGTTAGCCTATTTTGCACGTAAATTATGGATTTAATAAAGACACAGATATGGGACCTTTAATTGTATACGAATATATCTCAGAATACACCAATTTGTTGATGGCCTTCATCATTGGTATTGGATTTGGATTTGTACTTGAGCGCAGTGGATTTTCTTCATCAAGAAAACTGGCCGGAATGTTTTATGGTTATGATACAACGGTGTTGAAAGTATTTTTCACTGCTGCAATTGTTGCAATGCTTGGCTTATTATTCTTTAGCCTGTTTGGTTGGATCGATTTAAGTTTAATCTATATTAACCCTACATTCTTATGGTCTGCTATTGTTGGTGGGGCAATTATGGGTGCTGGTTTTATCTTAGGCGGATTTTGTCCGGGTACAGCATTTTGTGCTTTATCAATTGGTAAGCTAGATGCCTTAACTTTTATAGGAGGATTAGTAATTGGTGTTGTTGTGTTCACCGAAGGATTTCCTTTATGGGAAGAGCTCTTTTATGCCGAGAATATGGGTACGCCGACCATTAATGAACTAATGGGATTGTCACGTGGCGCCTTTGGGTTAATCCTTATTTTAGCTGCTTTTGGTATGTTTTTCGTAGGGGAGTGGGCCGAGCGTAAGTTTCCAAGGGAAGAATATTAGGGTGTATTTAAATGGATTGATAATGAGCTGGCTGTTAGCAGCTAGCGCTTAAAAGCAATATTATGAAAATGCGATTAAAACTGGCTATTGCAATTATACCGTTGGGTATTATAATTGCGGCAGTGCCTGAAAATACCACAAGACCATATAAGCTTACTGCTCCACAATTATTAGATGAGGTAAAAGAGGGAATGCAGTTTATCTCCACCGATGAGGTAGCTGATATGTTAATTCAAAAAGATCCATCACTACAGTTAATTGACGTGCGTGATAAGGACAGCTTTGACAAATATCATTTACCAGGAGCTATTAATATTCCGTTGGCAGATTTACTATCTGTTGAAAATGAAGATTATCTTAATCAGGATATTAAAATGAACGTGTTTTATTCCAATGGCACAACATCAGCTAATGAAGCTTGGATGATAACGCGTCAATTGGGATACATAAATAATTACGTGATGCAGGGAGGACTAAATTATTATGCTGAAACCATTATGAACCCTTCGAAACCAGCTTCGACAAGTGCAGATGATGAGTTTGCCAGGTATGATTTCAGGAAGGGAGCCAGTGTAGCTCTTGGTGGAGGAAGCTTAAATGCAGTTACTCAGAGTGCACCATCTGCTCCAAAACCAGTTATTAAAAAGAGGCCTAAAAAGAAAAGAGTGGCAGGAGGTTGTTAAACCAAAAACTCTTAAGTTGCACTTTTGAGATTATGATTTGCCAAAAGAATAATGCCTGTTTATTACAGTATTGTAAAGACAGGCATTGGCTTTATTGTGATGTCTGATATTTATTTGTTTTAAGCTTGTTAGATAGGGGATTGTAGTCTATAGCACATTTAAAGAGTATTATTTGTCGGCAGTTATTCCTTTAAAAATATAACCAAGCTTTTCAATTTCATCTTGAATAGTAGCATCATCTAATTCTTCACCATCTATTAAAACATCATTTGACTGAGGATTGGCGATAACTTTAACGATACCATTCAGTTTTAGTAGTGATTGTTCAACGCTGTTTTTGCAATGACTGCATGTCATACCTTCAACAGTGTATTTTTTTGTAATTAAGGGCTTGGCTATGGTAAATGAAGCAAAATCAGATGTTGTGACCGATGCAGTGTTGTTGAGAACAACAGAATTGATTTGAGCTTTTGCTTGCGTTAAATTTTCAAGGTTTTTGATGGATGATTTCCATTGTTTTATATATCCAAGTAAGATTAACCCAACCAACATGGCGGATGCACTTAGTTGCAGCCATTCCGGTAGTACTTCGTGATGATGCAGATGATTGGTATCTGTTATCATCATAAACCAGTTTCTTGGGGAAAAGTTATTAATGATAGTTTCAAAAAGAAGTGCCCCACCAATGATTGAACTTAGATATGCCATAAGTGTTTTGCCTCCAAAAATATTTTTTATTACTGTAATAGTGGCGGCATTGGTGGCTGGTCCAGACATTAACAATACAAGCGCAGCACTCGGAGATAACCCTTTGAGCATTAGGATTGCCGCTATTGGAACGGAAGCAGTTGCACAAATATATAATGGAACCGAAGCTCCAAGTATTATTAACATACTCAACCATTCATTCGAAAGATAAGAGATGAAAAAATCACTCGGAATGACTATGTCAAGAAAAGCAGCAATCAGAATTCCAATAACCAACCATTTGGCAATGTCCATAAGGAATTCATGGAATCCATACCTGAATATTTCCTTTAACTTATTAGTATCAGTTGTTCTTTGTTTGCTTTCTTTTTTACTCTTACCATCATTCTGAATACTTTTATCGGTGGTCGTTTGGTCGTGATTATACCACATAAAACGCCGGTAATTAAGGCAACAATTACCCGCATGATTGCAAATGGTAATCCAAGAAGGGAATAGGTAACAAGTACTGAATCAACTCCGGTTTGTGGTGTGGAAATTAAAAATGAAACACTAGAGCCTTTGGAAGCACCATTTCTATAGAAAGAAATTCCGGTTGGAATAACACCGCAGGAGCAAAGAGGTAATGGTATTCCTAAAATGGCCGTATTAACAACTGATCTCCAACTGTTCTGGCCCATATAGCGATCAATCCACTTACGTGGGAACCAAACCTTAAGCATACCCGCAAATAGAAAGCCAAGCAAAAGATATGGAGCCATTGAATTCAATAAATCCAATAAAGATTGTAAGTATGTTAATGTCACATTCATGTCAAATGCTTTCTAAAAGAACAGTATAGCAGTATATATGGTTTGATTCACTTATTATACTTATTTAATTAATCGATTACTTCGATAGATTCTTTGTGCTTTTCAATCATCGCTTCGATGCTGGTAATACATCTACCACAATTTGAGGCAGCTCCGGTTTTTTCCTGAACCATTTTAAGAGATGGTTTGTCAATATTCTTTATAGCTTCAAGTATTTTATTTTCGCGAATTCCGGAACACAAACAAATTAGTCGATTCATGTTGTTATTTTTTCGCGAAAATACATCTTTTTAACTGATCTTTAAAAATAGTGCGAATGAGAATCAAGTGTTAATAAAAATTAACAAATGTTTATAAAAATTTTGCATTTTATTCTCTGATGATATATATTTGGATAGCTCTTTGATTTACAGGATTTGATTGTTTTAAGATTTTATGGAAACAATACTTATAAAGTGATTTTTTACTAGTGAATATTGTTTCAATTTATAAAAAAATATAATTTTGTAGTGTCAATTTCGCCAGTTGACTCTTATTAAAGAACAAAACACAACTAAAAAGAAGTTTAACCTTTATCGCCATTATTAACTTTTTTAAACCTTTGATCATGTACACTAGAAACCGTTACTTTCAAAACAAGAATTTTACTTGAAATTTACTGATTCTTATTTGATAGACTTGGCATGTATTTGTAAATAAATACATGTGGTCTATCGCGTAAGAAATTAATCTATGAATTGTATCAATGTGAAAATCACATTGATAGGTTATCACTATTATTAACTTAAACCTTTTGTTTTATGCGCAGATTAGCATTAATCGCGTCCCTGATGTTATTCGTGGGACTGAACGCAATGTTTGCTCAAACAACGACCATTACCGGTAATGTAACCGATAGTGAATCTGGTGATCCAGTGCCGGGTGTTTCAGTTGTTGTAAGAGGAACAACTATTGGTACTGTCACAAATGTTGACGGTAACTACACATTAAGTGTACCTAATGATGCGACAAATTTATTGTTCTCATTCGTGGGTATGAAAACTCAGGATGTAGTTATTGGAGGAAGGACAACAATTAATGTTGTTATGGAATCTGAAGCTATTGGAGTTGATGAAGTAATTGTTACTGCTTTAGGAATTTCAAAAGAGAAAAAAGCCTTAGGATATGCAGTTACAGATGTTGGATCAGAAGAACTGCAAAGAGCAGCAGAATCGAATGTTATCCAGTCACTTGCAGGTAAAGTTGCCGGTGTTCAAGTAGTTGCATCAGCTGGTACTCCAGGTGCGTCAAGTAAGATTGTAATTCGTGGAGCTTCAACATTTAGTGGGAATACTCAGCCTCTAATTGTTGTGGATGGTATTCCGTTGAATAACGAAACTGTTCAGACAACAGCCGGTGATTACCCATTTAACCAGAACTTAAGTGGGGTAAATAATTCAAACCGGGCTTTGGATATTAACCCGGATGACATTGAGACGGTTACTGTTCTTAAGGGACCTGCGGCTGCGGCTCTTTATGGTACTCGTGCCGGTAATGGTGTAATTATATATACTACTAAGAAAGGCTCGGCTCGTAAGGGTATTGGTGTTAATGTTAGTTATTCCCTTGAAATGAATGAGGTAAGTCAGTTACCAAATTTGCAATACGAATATGCACAAGGTAATGGAGGAGAATTTACAACAGCAGATCCAGGGCCGGATGAAAGATTTTTTACTGATGATGACGTTAGTTGGGGAACCTCAGGAAGTTGGGGGCCAAAAATTTCTGATGATCCGAACTTATCTTCTTATAATAATGTAGATGAGTTTTTTGAAACAGGTATTTCCCATAATACCAATGTATCTCTTTCAGGTGGAAACGAGGATGGTACTTTCAGGTTATCATTTGGTCATACAGACCAGGAAGGTATGATTCCAAATTCAGGTTTTGAAAGAAGTTCAGTCAGGATTACAGGTGATTTAAAGATTAATGATTATCTGAAAATTGGAGGTTCGGCCAACTATGTAAATTCTGGAGGTGTTAAAGTACAAAATGGTAGTAATCTGGCAGGTATTATGTTGGGTTTAATGAGGACTCCGGCAAGTTTTAACCTGTTACCGTATAAGTATAGTAATGGTTTTCAGAGGACTTACTTTGCTTTCTATGATAATCCATATTATACAGCTAATATGAATGAATTTACCGATGATGTAAATCGTTTAACAGGTAATACTTTCATAGAGGTGAAGCCGATGGATAGAATGAGAGTTACCTGGAAAGTTGGTGTCGATTCATATTCTGATCACCGTCAGCAAAAATTTGCTGTTTCTTCATTAGGTGATGATAATTCAGAATCAACTGGACAGGTAAATTATAATGATCTGATATTTACTCAGTACTATTCTGACCTTATAGTAAATGGTGATTGGGATCTTACAGATGATCTGAACTTTGCGTACACTGCTGGTTATAACATCACAAGTAGCAAGTATACAGATAGTTATTTAAGGGGAAGAGAATTAGCTATTCCTGAATTCTACAATTTAAGTAATGCGACTTCTTTGTTTGCATCTAACTATGAAGAGAAGATTTTCACAAATGCATTGTTTGGTCAGTTGGATTTTGGATATAAGAATCAATTATATCTTTCATTAACAGGTAGAAATGAATGGTCATCAACTTTTGGAGCAGATCAAAGAAGCTTCTTTTATCCATCTGTTACGGGTTCTTGGTTATTCTCTGAAACATTGGATCTGCCAAGTTGGTTAACCTATGGTAAATTCAGGGTAGCTTACGCTCAAGTAGGTATATTCCCTGAACCATATCGAACTAAAACTTTCTTTACCTCTCCTGTTATTACTGATGGTTTTACCAATGGTGTAAGTTTCCCGTATGGTGATGTAAATGGATTTGGTTATTCAAGTACATTAGGAAATGCAACTTTAAAGCCAGAGCGTAAAGTAGGTACCGAATTTGGATTGCAATTGAATTTTTTCCAGCGCGTAGATGTGGATTTTACTTATTATGATGAGAAGACTAAAGATATCTTATTATTTAAGCCGATTGCTCCTTCATCAGGATTTACAGATGATTATACAAATGCCGGAGAGCTTGAGAATAAAGGTATTGAATTGCAAATTGGTGTAGATGTTATCAAGAATAGTGATTTTAACTGGGAGGTTATTGGTAACTGGTCGCGTAATAGAAATAAAGTGCTTAAGCTTGCTGATGGTGTAGATCAGATAAGTATAGAAAGCGCGTTTACTTCAATTGGTTCCTATGCTATCGTTGGAGAGCCTGTTGGAGTGTTTTATGGGACAATGTGGAAAAGAAATGATGCAGGTCAACTGGTAATTGGAAGTGATGGTATTCCAATCAAAGAAGATCAGGAAGGAAATATTGGAAATCCAAATCCAGATTGGTTAGGAGGACTGCGTAATACGTTTACTTATAAAGGATTTACGCTTACAGCTATGTTGGATTTCAGACATGGTGGAGATGTGTACAATGGTACTTTTGCCCGATTAAATAATTTAGGAAGAACTGAAGACTCTGCTGATAGGGAGCGCGATTATGTTATTCCTGGTGTAAAAGAAGATGGATCTGCTAATGATATTGCTATACCAGCTGTTAATTATTATAAGCAATTTGTTGGTGATGCAGGAGGTGCTGCAGAACAATTTGTTGAAACTGTTAATTGGGTTCGCTTACGTGATGTTTCATTGACTTATTCATTTGTTCCTCAAGGAAAAATGTCATTTGTTAGAAATGTAGAATTGTCTGTTACGGGTCGTAACTTATGGTTGGATACAAATTATAAAGGTGTAGATCCTGAAACAAGTTTAACAGGTGCAGGTTCCAATATTGGAGGATTTGATTATTTCAACAATCCAGGATCGAAGTCATATATCTTTGGAGTTAAACTATCATTTTAATAAGTTATAGTTATGAAGAAATTAATATATATCTTAATCATAAGCTTGGGGATTTATTCATGTGAATCCAAAATGGATGAGTTTGGAATTAATCCTAACTCTCCTGAGGTTGTAACACCCGGTTTATTGCTCAGTGCAACGCAGGTAGGAACATTTGCTACGTATTCAGGTCAACTTGGGAGGCTTACAAATATTTTTACCCAACATACAGCAGGTACTGTAGAAGGATCTCAATATTTGCGTTTTGCAAATTACGATTTAACGGAAGGTGATTTTAATAATGAATGGTCTGGTATTTATACCGATGTGTTAATTAATGCCCAAACATTAATAGATCAATTCGGAGAAGCTAATCCGTATTATACTGGTATCTCTAAAGTTTTAATTGCCTTTAACTTAGGGATTGCTACAGATTTCTGGGGTGATGTTCCTTATAACGATGCATTGCAAGGTTTAGCGGGGAATAAAGCTCCGTCATATGATTCGCAGGAAATGGTCATTAGCGCAATTCATACATTATGCGATCAGGCAATAGCACATTTCGGAGTCGATGTTAGCGCTAATTCATTTGTGCCTGGATCAGATGATATTATTTTTGGAGGGGATCTTGATCTTTTGAAGTCGGCTGCTTATATGCTAAAGGCCAGATATGCACTTAGGTTAACGCAGGTGAATGAGACACAGAGCGTGGATGATGCACTTTCTTTTATTAATCTTGCGGGTTTAGCAGGGAACGAAAATGATATGAATGCAAAATTTCCCGATTCAGGAGGTAATAGTAGAAATCAATGGATAGATTTTCAGAATCAGAGAGGTAATTATATGAAGATGGGAATGTACTTTATTGATATGATGGATGATAATGATGATCCGCGTTTACCTTTCTTTGCAACAGAAGATGCTGATGGTGGTTATTCAGGCAATGCTGCTGATGATGTTGAGACAACTACAACGTCAGATGTAGGAACTGCAATTGCTGCAAATACTCAGGATATTGGTATGTTAACATATGTAGAAGCTAAATTTATTGAAGCAGAAGCTTATTTCAGAGATGGTCAGACAACCCCGGCACAAGAAGCTTTTGAGGCAGCAGTTACTGCTTCTCTTCAAAAAGTGGTTGGTTCTGTTGATACTGATTTCGTGGCTGATGCTACCAGTGTATTATCTCTTGAAAACATTATTGTTCAAAAGCACTTGGCTTTGTTCTCATCTTTTGAGCCATATAATGATTATAGGAGAACAGGATACCCAGCTTTAGTTCCGAATCCAAGTTCACAAACACAGAAGATTCCTGTTCGATTGCCTACGCCATCAGATGAACGTAACTACAACCCAAATGCAACTGTAGTATCTGATGTTGATGTACCGGTGTGGTGGGATAAATAATAAAAATGCTATATAAACTTTTAAGCTGTGATGGAACGTAGATTAAAGGTTTAGTTGTGTGAGGAAGGGGTGCCAAAGGGCGCCCCTTCTGATTTTAGGAGGGTTGGTGTGTTTGTTATAAATCTTAACAGATAAATTAAAAATAGTTAAATATTGTTATTTCATATTAATATAGTATATTAGTGTGATAAAAGTCATTTAAAATGACTTTTAAACTATACGATTTAGTATTTGAAATACAATTCATTACGACTAAAAATCGTATTAGCTTAGACCTCAAATCTAGTCCCAATAGATTTAAATAAACCTCTTATTAGAGGATGCTTAAATTAAGCATTCATCATATTGCATATTAAAGGTTTAATAGTTGTGTGGATTAAAAATATAATTGCCTATTGAGAGGCACTAATCACAATTATTAATTAAAACCTTTAATCTATGCAAAGATTAGCATTTCTCATGTCTGCTATTTTATTAGTCGGACTTAACGTTATGTTTGCTCAGACAACAACTATTACCGGAAAGGTGACCGATAAATCTGATGGTCAGGCTATCCCGGGTGTTTCGGTTGTTGTTAAGGGCACAACTGTAGGAACGGTTACAATACCGGATGGAACTTATTCACTTGAAGTTCCAAGTGACGCTACCACTCTTATTTTCTCATTTGTAGGCATGGTAACGCAAGAGGTTCTTATTAGTGGCAACACAACCATTAATATAGAACTTCTAAGTGATGATGTAGAAGTAGGAGAGGTAATGGTTGTTGCTTATGGCACAGCTAAAAAAGAATCATTTACAGGTTCGGCAGAAGTAGTGGCTGCTGAGAAATTAGAGAAACGGGTAGCTGCTAATGTATCCAAAGCGATAGATGGCCAGGTCGCAGGGGTGCAAACAACTTCAGGCTCTGGTCAACCTGGTTCTGGTGCAAATATCCGAATTCGTGGGTTTGGTTCCATTAACTCCAGTAATGCTCCCTTGTATGTTGTTGATGGTGTGCCTTATGATGGCAATCTGAATGCTATTAGCAATAGCGATATTGAGACTGTGACTATTTTAAAAGATGCATCCGCAGGAGCCTTATATGGTTCGAGAGGTGCCAATGGGGTTGTTTTGATAACCACGAAGAAGGGGAGTGAGGGCACTACTTCGGTAGAGCTAAAAGTTTCACGTGGTTTCGCTAACAGGGCCATCAAGCCTTATAATACATTGAACAGCCAGCAATACATTGAGACAGTTTTTCAGGGCTACAAAAACCAGCTTATTTTTCAGGATAATATCGCACCCGAATTGGCAGGTCAAATGGCAATTGAGGAGATGGTAAGTAATAACGGTGTTTTTGGAGATAATGAGCAATACAACTTTTACAATATGCCGGTTGCCAATCTTATTGATCCGGTAACTGGCCGCGTTGATCCATCTGCACAATTAGCATTTGAGAGTGATTGGCTTGATGAAATTACCAATGATAACGCAGTTAGAGAGGAGTACCAGATATTGGTAAATGGTGGAACAGAAAAGACAAGAATGTTTTCATCCTTTGCCTACCTGAATGAAGATGGCCTTTTAAAAAATACAAACTTCAAGCGTTTCTCAGGTCGTGTTGGTGCTGAGGTTGATGCTAAGAATTGGTTCAAATATGGCGGAACTTTGAACTTTGCCCAGACAAATAGTGATTACCTTTCGGCCGATGGATCAACATCATCCAATGTTTGGTATTCAGCTCAGTTTATGGCACCAATCTACCCTGTTTATATGCGGGAACGAACTGGTGGTCTAATTTTGTCAGAGACTGGCGAAAAACAATTTGATTATGGCCTGCACCGACCCAGTGGTGCAGATCCAAATTTTAATTCGGTAGCTACTTTATATGAAGATCAGAGTAAAGAGAAATACGATAATCTATCAGGACGATTTCATGTAGATTTTCTTGGAGATGGAATACACAAGTCAATTAATGGATTGAGTATTGTAACTAATCTCGGATTTGATTATGTGAACGCCAATCGTCATATATACAACAATCCTGACTTTGGTAATGCAGCTGCTGCTAAAGGACGCTTGTATAAGTATAATGAGCGAACTTTTGCATATACCTGGAACCAACTAGTCCGTTATGAGAAGGATTTTGATCTTCACAATCTTAAGGTTCTGTTGGGACATGAGAACTATGCTTATAAGTATAATTATTTCTTTGGCTCAAAATCCGGTTTCCCATTTCCTGGTATTGTAGAATTGGCACCCGGGACTACCACAACAGATTTAACTTCATATGAAGATAACTACGCCATTGAATCATACTTTACCAATGTATCTTATGACTTTAAAGATAAATATTACCTGAGTGCCAGTTTCAGGGCAGATGCTTCATCACGCTTTCATGAAGATCACCGTTGGGGTAATTTCTGGTCAATTGGTGCTTCGTGGCGTATCTCTGAAGAAGCTTTTATGGCCGGTGTGGAACAGGTTAATAACCTGAAATTAAGAATGAGCTATGGATTACAAGGTAATGATAACATTAGTACCGCAACAGAAAGTAATTATTACGCATGGCAATCGCTTTATGATTTAGATTGGCCAAATGCCAGTTTGGGAGGCGCTGTTTTATCTTCTTTAGGTAATGAGAAAATAAAGTGGGAAGAAAACCTGAACTTTAATATTGCAATAGATGCCCGAATCTTTAATACTGCAAGTTTTACATTAGAGTACTATAACCGAAAAACTATAGATATGCTGATGGAGAAACCCATGCCATTGTCTACCGGATTTGAAAACTATTGGGCTAATGTTGGAGAAATGCTAAACCGTGGATTTGAATTCACCACCACGGTTGACTTGCTAAAGACCACGAATTTTACATGGATTGCCAATGCCAACCTTGCCACCATCTACAATGAAATATTGAAATTAGATGGCGATAATGATCAGATCATTAATGGAATTCGAATTAATCGAGTGGGAGAAGAGCTTAACTCGCTTTGGCTTGCAAAAAGTGCAGGTGTAGACCCTACGAATGGAGCCCAGCTATATGAAGCTTTCGAAACAGATGAGAATGGCAATAAAACCTACTATATTACCGATAAAAAAAACGAGGCGGTTAACTCAAGCAGAATTTCAGGCAGCCGTATTCCTGACTTTTATGGTTCTTTCGGGAGTGAATTCAGATTCCTGAAAAACTTTGATGCTTCTTTTTTAACCACATTTTCAGTAGGTGGTTATGTTTATGATTACGTGTATCTGAATTTAATGAATCCAATTTATATTGGCGCGAATTATCATGACAATGTTCAGCGGGCATGGAAAGAACCAGGTGATATCACGGATATACCCCGGATCGAAAACGGAACTGGATTCGCCAGAGCCCAAACAGATGCAGATCTTGTTGATGCATCCTATTTTGCTATTAAGAACATCACATTAGGATATACTTTTAATCAGAGCCTTACCGAAAGAATTGGCTTGAAAGATGTTCGATTTTATCTGACTCTGGATAATGTTGCTCTATTCTCATATTTAGATGGTATGGATCCGCAGTATAATTTCTCAGGTTCTACGGATTTTGTTTATGCACCGGTTAGAACGACGCTTTTAGGAGTTAATGTTAAATTTTAAACTAAGAAAAGATGAAACGAATTATATACTTCTTTATAGTTTTTGTATTGCTTGTAATCACAGCATGTGAGGATAATCTAGATACATTTCCAACTGACAAAGCATCCGGTGCTGAGTTATTCTCTGATGTGGATAAAGCAATGAGTACAATTAATGGCTTATACCGGGCTATGTACATGACCGGATGGGGGGATTTTTGGGAAGATGAACAGTTTGGTCATGTAGCAACCATGCACGCCGGTAGCTTAATGGGTGAAGATATGTTGCAGAATGAAGGTGGAAGTGGCTGGTTTTATTATGACTACCAGTACCAGGTAAAAGCCGACTACACCAATAATGGAGGACGTCCTTATTCGACATGGAACTTCTATTACACTTTGGTAACAAACTTGAACTCCATACTGGCTTCGAAAGAGACATTGTCTGGTTCACCAAGCGAGATCAATAACCTGATGGGACAGGCATTCGCTTTAAGGACATTTTGTTATTTTAACCTGGCGAGATTCTATCAGCAAACCTATTTTGGAAATCAGAACTTACCCGGAGTACCCATTTATACTGAACCAACAACAATTGAAACTGAAGGCAAGGGGCGTGGTACTTTAACAGATGTCTATACACAGATAAATGCTGATATTGATAGTGCTTTGCTTAGACTACATCCAGACATTGCTACCGGGAAGGAGCATATCTCAAACCTTGATTACTATTCGGCTAATGGTTTAAAAGCAAGGATTAAACTGGAGCAGCAAGAGTGGCAGGAAGCATACGATGCTGCAACTATAGCACTTACGGGTGGCACAACGATGATATCAGAGATTGATTTAAAGAATGGATTTGCCTTTAATGATGCTTCAAACAATTCAGTTTTATGGGGATTTGAAATAATTGATGATCAGGTAAACCGTTCAGGTTATGCTTCTTTTTTCGGACATATGGACGCCAGCGTTGAATCATTTTATGCCTATACTTCGAGAGTTTGTATCAGTA
>NZ_CEXQWX010000082.1:0-26690 GCF_982718395.1 Carboxylicivirga sp. | reverse complement strand
GCACATACAAAAGACAACTTTAACACCTCACATTACCAATCAATTACACATGTTTACTTTGAATTATCCAGATATAAACTTTGAAATTACATGAGGTGAATTTTGAATTTGCATACCTATTTCACCAACTTGCCTGAAGCCTCAATGATGCGAACAAAACCTTCCACACCCAAAATATCGCCATCGGCAATTACTTTTGCCTGACTATAAAATGGTTCACGTTCCAACAGCTTTTCTGAGATAAAACTTTTCAATTCATCGCCTGTCTTTCCAATCACTAAGGGCCTGACTTGTTTTGCTCCGCTTAAACGACCTACAATGGTTTCAACTGAAAGTTTGATGTAAATTGTCAAGCCATTGGTATTCATTGTATCTATATTATCGAAATAACATGGGGTTCCACCGCCTGTTGCAATAATAAGTTTATCCTTATGAATAACCTCTGAAAGCATTTTCTTCTCAGCTTCACGAAACGCATCTTCACCAAAATCAGCAAAATATTGTTTGATCGTAGTTTGGTAACGCTCTTCAAAATAGTCATCCAGATCGAGGAAATCCCAGCCCAGTTCGGTTTTAAGCCGTTTACCAAGCGTGGATTTTCCACTACCCATAAAGCCGATTAAGAAAATGCGTTTTATCTCCATGCTTTTCTATTCGAAAAGTGACATTTGGTTTTTATCATCCTCTTCAGGCAGATCTCCATCATCACTCACGCCTTCTGGTTTTGGTTCATCTTTAATCAATGGCTCCAACTCATGAATTTTAGATACCTGGTAGGTTGTCAGGCGTTTACCTTTAGCCTTGAAGCTTTTTACCCCGATAAACTCAGCGACCTCAACAATCAGTTTTTCGCGTAGCTTATCATCACCTCCAAACTTAACTTCCAGACGCGGATAATCCACATGCATGATCTTAACCAATCGTGATTTAGGATTATCACCAATGAACGACTGTTTCTTATTGGAGTTCTCAAACTGGAAACGCTTCACGTAGTAATAATCCTGCTCGGCATCAAAATATACGGCCGACCAAACCACATCATTCCGATATTTCTCTATGATGAGAATGTTGTCTTCATAATGGTTGCTCAGATCGTAAGAGGTGAGGAAGTACTTACCATCTTTGGTGATAACCATTACCTGATCACCACCGTGGAATTCTCCAAGGAACTGACCACGACCATCGGCATTTAAACGTAATGTTTCATGCTCAAACCAGATTTTACGACCGCCAAGCGTTGACTCACCTTTCTTCTTGAGGGAAATCGTTCTCACCTCATATTTGGTTAGGATGTTACCCATGGCCGCACGACCTTTAATGGCCAACTCGCCCATATCGACATCAAACACCAGGTTGCGAATACGCGCTTTTGGACGAAGTACTACTTTCAGAATTTCAGATTCACCGTTTGGATTGGCACTGAAGTACATCAGTTTTGAACCTGGAGATTCTTTGGTTATATGATATTCTTTATCACGTGTCACACCTGTTACTGCAAAGCGCTTCATATAGGTGTTGCCTGCCTTCCCATCGCGATAAACAGCATTATAAATGGTGCGTTTATCGTTCTTTTTAAACACAGCGATGTGGATAATATTTTTGCCTACAAAGGCCTTATCCGAAACTTTTCTAATGGTGTATTTTCCATCTTTATAAAAGATGATAATATCATCAATGTCCGAGCAATCACACACATACTCATCTTTCCTCAATGATGTTCCGATAAAGCCATCCTCGCGATTGATGTATAGTTTTTCGTTTTTAACTACCACTTTAGAAGCTTCGATATTGGCAAAACTCCTGATCTCTGTTTTACGAGGGAAATTTTTACCGAATTGCTTCTTAATTCGTTTATAATAATCGATTGAATATGGAATGATATTAGCCAGATGATAATCTATCTGTTCCATTTCTTCCTCTAAAGAAGCAATGTACTCGTCTGCTTTCTTAGCATCGAATTTAGAGATCCGTTTAATCTTAATCTCGGTTAACTTGGTAATATCTTCACGTGTGACTTCACGGCGAAGCAATGGCTTAAATGGTTCCAAACCATGATCAATGGTCTGAATAATTGCTTCCCAGGTTTCACAATCTTCGATTCGTTGGTAAATCTTATTTTCAATAAAGATGCGTTCCAATGAAGACATGTGCCATGCCGCTTCCAATTCACCTTTGCGAATCTCCAGTTCACGAGTCAGCAGGTGAACCGTGTTATCGGTGTTTTCTTTCAGGATCTCGCTTACCCCTATAAAATAAGGTTTGTTGTCCTGAATCACACAGGCATTGGGAGAGATTGATACTTCGCAATCGGTAAAGGCGTATAAGGCATCGATCATCTTATCGGGCGATGATCCATTAGGCAGGTAAATCAGAATCTCTACGTTCTCGGCCGTATTATCATCAATCTTTTTAATCTTAATCTTTCCCTTATCGTTGGCTTTCAGAATCGATTCAATCAACGATGTAGTGTTCTTACCGAAAGGAATATCTGAAATCATCAAGGTTTTGCTATCCACCTTGTTGATCTTAGCTCTTACTTTTACTGCTCCACCGCGTAATCCATCATTGTAGCGAGATACATCAATCATACCTCCGGTTGGGAAATCCGGAAATATCTCAAATGGCTTTTCTTCAAGATAAGCTACAGAAGCATCAATCAACTCATTGAAGTTGTGAGGCAGTAACTTGGATGCCAGACCGACGGCAATACCTTCAACTCCCTGTGCCAGTAATAATGGGAATTTCACAGGCAGAGTCACGGGCTCATTGTTTCGTCCATCGTAACTTAACTTCCATTCCGTGGTTTTCGGATTGAAAACGACTTCCTGTGCTAATTTGGTTAGACGAGCCTCGATATAACGAGGCGCCGCGGCACTATCACCAGTAAACACGTTACCCCAATTACCCTGACAATCTATCAATAAATCCTTTTGTCCCAGTTGTACCAAAGCATCTCCGATGGACGCATCACCATGCGGGTGAAACTGCATTGTAAAACCTATGATGTTGGCCACTTTATTGTATCTGCCATCATCCATACGACGCATGGCATGAAGGATACGGCGTTGTACCGGTTTTAATCCATCGTTAATATGCGGAACGGCACGCTCCAAAATAACATAGGATGCATAATCAAGGAACCACTCACGGTACATGCCCGGTAAATGATTAATAGAAGTCATATCTGCATCCCAAAGATGGTGCTCCTCTTTAGCCTGATTTTCTGATGACTCCGAAGGTAATTCCTCCGGTAAATCTGGGGTGTTAGTATCGTCGAAACTCATTCTTCCTTAATTAATTATTCCTGGGTAACAAGGTCTTCTTCAACAACTAGGTTATCGATAATAAAATTTTGCCGGTCGGGTGTGTTTTTGCCCATATAAAATGTCAAAAGATCTTTTACCGGAACATCTTTCTTTAATCGCACTTTTTCCAGGCGGATATCTTTTCCTATAAAATGCTTAAACTCATCCGGAGAAATTTCTCCAAGACCCTTAAATCGGGTAATCTCAGGTTTTGACCCACATTTTTTAACAGCGGACAACTTCTCTTCATCCGAATAGCAATAGAAAGTTTTCTTCTTATTACGTACCCTGAAGAGTGGTGTCTGCAAGATATATAAGTGCCCGTTCTTCACCAGTTCAGGGAAAAACTGCAAAAAGAATGTTAATAACAGCAAACGAATGTGCATGCCATCAACATCGGCATCTGTTGCGATGATAACATGATTGTAACGTAATGATTCTAAACCATCTTCAATATCCAGAGCTGCCTGAAGGAGGTTGAACTCCTCATTCTCGTACACTACTTTTCGAGTCAAGCCAAAGCTATTTAATGGTTTTCCTTTCAAGCTAAATACAGCCTGAGAATTAACGTTACGAGCTTTGGTGATTGATCCACTAGCTGAGTCTCCCTCCGTTATAAAGATTGAACTATCGCTGTTTTCTTCTTTTTTAATATCTGTGTAGTGAATACGACAATCGCGTAGCTTCTTATTGTGAAGACTTACTTTTTTTGCACGTTCGCGGGCCAACTTTTTAATACCTGAAATAGCCTTGCGCTCTTTTTCAGATTCCAGAATCTTTTTCAGAAGTGCTTCTGCAGTTTCAGGATGTTTATGCAGGTAGTTATCCAGATGTTCTGTTACAAAATCAAGGATAAAATTACGTACAGACGGCCCTTTTGGACCAATGTCTTTCGAACCCAATTTGGTTTTTGTCTGAGATTCGAATACAGGTTCTTCAACCTTAATACTGACCGCAGCAATAATTCCGGTGCGAATATCTGATACATCGAAATTCTTGTTATAAAAGTCACGTATGGTTTTTACGTAAGCTTCACGAAAAGCAACCAAATGTGTACCACCTTGTGTGGTGTGCTGACCATTAACAAACGTATAATAATCTTCGCCATACTGGTTACCATGTGTTATAGCAATTTCTAAATCTTCACCTTCTACATGAATAATTGGATACAAACCTTCTGCATCCATGTTTTCATTAAGTAAGTCAAGTAATCCATTTTTACTCTGGAAAGTTTTTCCGTTATAAACGATGGTTAAGCCTTTGTTCAGATAAGTATAATTGCGTAGCAGTGTTTCTATATATTCATCTCTGAACTGGTAATTTTCAAAAATGCTCGTATCAGGTGTAAACGATATAAATGTTCCGTTCCTTTCCGTTGAGGAATTTAATTCATGATCGGCAAGCACTTCTCCCCGGCTAAATTCAACTCGTTTTGTATCACCCTCGCGATACGCTTGTACAGTAAATTCTGTACTTAAGGCATTTACCGCTTTAATACCAACACCGTTCAGACCTACCGACTTCTTAAAAGCCTTGGAATCATATTTTGCACCGGTATTCATTTTGGAGGCCACATCAATCACTTTCCCAAGTGGAATACCACGACCATAATCGCGAACGGTCACACGCCCTTCCTGTACGGTAACTTCAATTTTTTTACCATTGCCCATCATAAATTCATCGATGGAATTATCCATTACTTCTTTAAGTAACACGTAAATACCATCATCGGCAAAGGTTCCATCTCCCAACTTACCAATATACATCCCCGGACGGCGACGGATGTGTTCTTTCCAGTCCAGCGTTCGGATAGTATCTTCGGAATAGTTCTGTGTATTTTGACTACTCATACTTAAAAATCAACTAATTAATATGGAAAAGTGAAGGTCCGCTTATTGCGGAAAACCATCCAAATATAATTAAAACAAGGATTGTTTGGTAATTTCTTTTTCAACAATTGCAGATTCAAACCCTATTAGTAGCGTACGTTTTCGCTTGGAATCAGTCCCATTTTTTCCATTAAATAGGTTGCATTATGACTTCCGGTAACACCTGTTCTGAGTTTATAATCAAAACTTAATCCACTATCATCAAAGCTTACTTCAAAGCAGTTGTTGAAAACTTGTCCATTGGTTTGATCGGCCAATTGACCAAGTTCTAAATCATGCGTTGCTACAAGGCCACAGCCATTATGTTTTAGCAATTGCTTGATAAGTGCCATCGAGCCCTGATATTTATCCAGTGAATTGGTCCCTTTCAGGATTTCATCCAATATAAAAAACAGCTCACCATTTTCCTTTAAATGTTCCAATATCATTTGTAACCTGCTCAGTTCTGCAAAGAAATAGGACTCATGTTTCAATAGGTTGTCAATTGCCCGCATGTTGGTTATGAATGGTAACGGCTTATAAACAAATTTGTCCGCTGCAACCACACAACCATTTCCTGCCAATACCAAAGACACCCCAACTGTTCGCAAGAAAGTACTTTTCCCTGCCATATTAGCTCCGGTCACAACACAGATCCGTTGTTCATTATCAAAGCTAAAATTATTACAGATCCTTTCGTTAAAAGGTATTAGCGGGTGCCCAAGTTCTTTAGCTGTAAATATTGTATTGTCCGATAATTCAGGATAGGTATATGATGGGTTGTTAAAAGCAAAAGTAGCTAAACTATTTAATGCTTCGATTTCATGTAAGGTGTCAATCCATACAATCAATTGCTTCCCATGTTTTTTGTACCAATTTTTTAATTGCAAACAGATGATTAAGTCCCACAAGAAAAAGCCATTTATAATGACACCAAGTAACATGTTTAACCGCTGGTCGAATCGTTTAATGTGTTTTCCAAGTTGTTCTGTTACCTCACTTGCGGTTAATCCATCAGTCTTGAGTTGATCTTTAATTTGGTTAAGGTATTTGGCATGCATTTTTGTTTGTTCAACATGCTTGATAAGCTTCGAGTATCTTTGCAGATAATTACCTAAGGATGCTACTTCAGAATGTACTTTATTTATTTTCTTAAGTTTAGATCCTACAATTGTCAGTCCTGCAAAAAACAAGTACACAATCATATCTAAACCTATTACACTAGCAACTGACAATGAGATGCTGATAACCTCGACTAATAAAAAAGCAATTATTGTCGCTTTTGTTGCACCTGAAATAAAGCTTAAATCCGGTTGTTGAGTAAGGTCTTGTTGCCGATTACGTTTATTACTCTCAGCCACAGTTGCTCCTAAGGCATAAAAGTGCTGACGAAATTCATCCAAAGATGATAACTCTTTAATCGCTTCTTGTCGCGCTTTTATCTCAGAAGCAGATAGTGAAATTGTTTTAAGTTTATGGACTAATCTTTCTAAGCCGCCTTTAGTAGCAGTTCGGTTAATGAACTGGAACAACGATCCTTTGCCAAAAAGATCCAGGTCGTGAGCATAATTATGATCAGGTTCGGTAAATTCAGATCCGCTCTCTTCTTTGGTCCATTCTTCTGAAAAGCAGCTAAGTTCTTTTCGTAAAAGTGCCATCCGATGAGCAATGTAGTTTCGCTCTGATGTTATCTTATTGGCTCGCCAAACCAACCAAAAGAAACTCCCTAAACAAGCTGCGAATATTGAAAAAAAGCTTGCTGACCAATTCTCAAAGAACGTAAAAGGCAAGGCAAATGCAGATACGAACGCTGTCAGACGTGACCAGGCATTAAAGATAAACTGCTTTTTTAGCTTATCTTCTTTACTCTGCCACTCTATTAAACCTTGTTGATAACCTACTTGAATTTGCTCTATTCGTTGGCGGCCATTAGTTGCTTCCATATCATATCCTTCAGTTCAGTGATGCCTTCATTGGCGACCGAAGATATAAAAACATAAGGTAGCTGAGGTAAATCTTTTTCAATTTCCTCCATCAGTTCTTCATCCAGCATATCTGATTTGGAGATAGCCAGCATTCGGCCTTTATCCAGCAGCTCAGGATTATACTGTTTCAGTTCATTTAAAAGAATCTGGTATTCCTTTTTTATATCCTCAGCATCTGCGGGTACAAGAAATAGCAAAATGGAGTTACGTTCGATGTGACGCAGAAATCGGATTCCCAACCCTTTGCCTTCGCTGGCTCCTTCAATGATTCCGGGGATATCTGCCATGGCAAATGATTGATGGTCACGGTATGATACAATACCCAGATTGGGTACCAATGTAGTAAACGGGTAATCGGCAATTTCTGGTTTAGCAGCAGAAACTACTGATAGCAATGTTGATTTACCTGCGTTAGGGAAACCCACCAAGCCAACATCTGCTAATACTTTTAATTCCAGAATGGCGGCCATTTCAACGGCATCTTCGCCTGGCTGAGCATAGCGAGGAGTTTGATTAGTGGCTGATTTGAAGTTCCAGTTACCAAGACCTCCGCGTCCACCTTTTACCAGGATTTGCTCCTGATCATGCTCGGTCACTTCAAAAAGCACTTCACCTGTTTCAGCATCCTTGGCAATGGTTCCCAATGGTACTTCAATAATTTTATCTTCACCATCGGCACCTGTAGAACGCTGTTTGCTGCCGTTTTCTCCATGACCTGCATATACGTGACGCTTGTATTTTAAGTGTAATAAAGTCCAGGTATTACGATTACCTCTCACAATCACGTGTCCTCCACGTCCTCCATCACCACCATCAGGTCCACCCATCGCAACAAATTTCTCACGACGCAGGTGAGTTGATCCTGCTCCTCCTTTACCAGAGCGACAGAATATCTTAACGTAATCAACAAAGTTCGAACTCGCCATACCTAATTCTTTAAAACACAATAAGCCACGGCAACAAATTACCGTGGCTCAAATATCGTTAAATATTACTACTTCAGCTCGTTTAATACCTCAGAAATACGAGCAAAAATGTCGTCAATATTTCCAACGCCTTTAATTGGCTTGTACAAACGTTTCTTTCTATAGAACTCGATTACAGGAAGAGTCTGCTTTTCGTAAACCTCAAGACGCTTCTTAATAGTCTCCATATTATCGTCTGAGCGATCTTCTGTTTCGGCACGTTTCAATAAACGAGCAAGCAATTCATCTTTTTCAACTTCCAGGTTAAGCAACACTTTAACTTTTGTGCCATGCTCCTTCATAATCTCAATAAGAGCTTCGGCCTGAGCTACTGTACGCGGAAAACCATCGAAGATAATGCCCTGATCGATAGGTAATTTTTCAAGAAAAGCATCCAACATATCAATAATGGTTTCATCAGGAACTAACTCACCTTTATCGATATAGCTTTTCGCTATTACACCTTCGTGTGTGTTATTATGAATAGCTCTTCTACAAAGTTCGCCTGTAGAAACATGAGCTAAATTAAATTTCTCTGCTATTAATTTGCTTTGCGTACCTTTTCCCGATCCAGGTGCGCCAAAGATGACAACATTGAGCATGTTCGTTACTCCTTAAAAATAAATAAATAGATGTTATTCTACTACTGTATATATGTCTTTTAGATTTCTTCCGTAACCGTCGTAGTCCAAACCATATCCCACAATAAAATCATTTGGAATATCCATCCCCACATAATCCAACTTCACATCATGTTTACATGCCTCAGGCTTAAACAACATGGTCGCTACTTTAACATCTGCAGGTCCCATTTGTTTTACCTGTTCAACGGTATTGATAATTGTCAAACCTGTATCGACAATGTCCTCGAGCAAAACGATTGTCCTGCCGGAGATATCTTCATTTAAACCAATCAATTCCTTTACTTTCCCAGTTGAGCCAGTTCCCGAATAAGAAGATAATTTAACAAAGCTGATTTCACATGGGATTGTCAGACGCTTCATTAAATCAGAAGCAAACATAAATGAGCCGTTTAATACACAAACCATCAATGGATTTTTTCCTTCAAGCTCTGCATTCATTTTCTCGGCCACCTGATCTACTGCTTTTAGCAATTTTTCCTCAGATATCGACAACTCAAATTCTCTATCTAACAACTTAACTCGGCTCATTGCTTCTTTTTTTATTTGGTTTAAAAAATACCAATGCCAAATGTTATCATCTGAAATTTAGATAATTACACTGGCAAATTATTCAATAATTAAATAAAAGTCTGGATTTTAAGCTGCAAAAGTATAAAAAATAAAGATAACCACATGATTATAATGCTTTCTTAATTATTTTTGTGCCGGGAAAAAATTAACGAAAGGTTCTTACAGAGAATTTTTAACAACAAATAAATTGATGATTATGCAACCAAAAGTTAGTATTATTATGGGAAGCACGTCGGATCTTCCAGTGATGAAGAAGGCGGCTGATTTCTTAAATGATCTGAAAGTTCCATTCGAGATTAATGCACTTTCAGCACACAGAACTCCTGCGCAAGTTGAAGCATTCGCAAAAAGTGCTGAGGACAGAGGTGTTAAAGTTATAATCGCTGCGGCCGGAATGGCAGCTCACCTTCCTGGTGTAATTGCTTCGATGGTAAAAATTCCGGTAATTGGAGTACCAATCAACGCTAGTCTTGACGGAATGGATGCTTTATTATCAATTGCACAAATGCCTCCGGGAATCCCTGTGGCAACAGTTGGTATCAATGGTGCACAAAATGCGGGTATTTTAGCAGCTCAGATGATTGCAACAGGTGATGCTGAAATTTCTCAAAAATTAGCTGATTTTAAAGAAAGCTTAAAAGAGAAAATTGTAAAAGCAAACGAAGAATTGAAAGAAGTAAAGTATGAGTTCAAAACGAACTAAACACTATTAAGATCAAAAAAAGAGCTTGCACTAGCAAGCTCTTTTTTTATTATTATTTCTTGATGAGTAACCAGACATCTTCTTGTCCGGCATTATTCCTTGCAGTTTTTAGTTCAGATAAGGCTTCTTTTTTATCGTAAAACGACATGTAAGATACTTTAAAGAATTCGCCATTAGGTCCACCAGGTCGTTCAATAACCTGAGCCTGATATCCCTCTGCCTCTAATTTGGATTTAAAAACATTGGCATTATGTTCTTTGGCAAAGCTACCGGCAATTAAAAAGTATTTATCTGCTGGTTTTGGCGGTTCAGGAACTACTTCTTTCACCTCTGGTTTCTCTACCTCCTGTTTAACTGTGTCTTTAACAACTTTCTTTTGAACTACCTCAGTCTTAACAGGTTTTTGTGGTTGTTTTGCTGGTTTGTCTTTACATCCAGCCCCAATTAAAAGAGCTGCGATTATAAGAACATTAGACAATTTCCTCATATAAATAAGTTTGTGCGTGAACAACAAAAAAATCATTGTAACGATTTAAAATCATGTATAAAAGTAAGGAAATTGCTTTTGTTTGCCAACACCAATGAAATGTAGCTTAACAAAGTATCCGCACAAATACATTAAACAACATACTTATAACCTACTCCTTTAATTGTCTTAATGTGCTCTTGTCCAATCTTCTCACGTAATTTTCGTATGTGCACGTCTATTGTTCGATCACCTACAATAATATTATCTCCCCAAACAGTGTTGTATATTTCGTCGCGGGTAAATACCTTTTCAGGTTTAGATGCCAGAAGAACCAGTAATTCGAATTCCTTTTTAGGTAAAATGAGCTCTTCTCCTTCATTAATAATTAGGTATCGTTCCCTGTCAATTGTTAAATCTCCGATTTTAATGATTTGGTCATCAACCGGTTCTGGAGCAGCATCATCGACCCTATAGCGCTTCAATAATGCTTTGGCCCGTGATATTAACACTTTTGGTTTGATGGGTTTTGTTATATAATCATCGGCACCAGCGTCAAAACCGGCAATTTGTGAGTAATCTTCACCTCTTGCAGTAAGAAAAGCTACAATGGAATTTTTTAAGGATGGGATTTTTTTAAGTTCCTCACATGTTTCTATTCCATCCATTTCCGGCATCATTACATCCAGAATAATTAATTCGGGTATTTCTGCTTGCGCCACTTTAATAGCTTCCTGTCCATTGGTCGCGGTTAAGACCTGAAAGCCTTCCTTTTGCATATTATAACTAATAAACTCTAGAATATCCGGCTCATCGTCGACCAAAAGAACTTTGTAATTTTCTACATTCATTATAAATACTTTTTATACGAAAGTAAGTAATGAGTTTAACAAATAGTTTCGTATAGGTTATTGTTACGTTAAAATAATATTAAGGAGCTTTCTGAAGTGTAAAGGTGAAGACAGTTCCTTCATCTACAACACTTCGAACATTAATCCTTTGTCCGTGTGCTTCAATCAAATGCTTAACAATAGCCAAACCTAACCCAGTACCACCTTGTTCGCGACTTCTGCTTTTATCTGCCCTATAGAAGCGTTCAAAAATCCGTGGCAGATCCTCTTCTGCAATTCCAACTCCTGTATCACTCACTTCAACCAATATTCGATTATCCATATCGTAAAAACTCACTTTGGTAGAGCCGTCTTTCTTGCCGTAATTTATTGAATTAACAATCAAATTACTAACAACCTGAAATATTCTTTGTTTATCAGCATTGACCATTAAAGGCAAATTGCTTCCCTGGCCATAGTGCAATTTAATATTTTTCTGCTGAGCACGAATTTCCTGTAGTTCAAAAACATCATCTACCAATTGCACAAGGCTAAATGTTTCGACATTTAATTGCAACTCACCTGCTTCCAGTTTCGATATTGATTCCAAATCTTCAATAATTGAAATCATCCGATCAATACTCTTTTCGGTACGCGTCAGGTAACGCATGTTAATATTAGGATCATCGATCCCACCATCTAATAACGTTAATATATACCCCTGAATATTGAAGATAGGTGTTTTAAGTTCATGCGAAACATTGCCGAGAAATTCTTTGCGGTATTTCTCCATCTGCTTCAACTCCTGTATTTCCTGATTTCGATCATGCATCCAACTGACAACTTCGCGATTAACGGTGGATAAGATATCATCATCTGAACCGGAAGCCTTAATCTCCTCCTCACCTGTACCGCGCCCGTAAATGGTCTGATACAGCGGTCTTATTTTAGAATGGATGAATGAATTAATAAAGTAATTAACCAAGGCAAATGAAATTGCAAAAAATATTGGTACTGATATAGCTAATGAATAAAATAGGTTAGGACTGTAGTAATTAACACCAAAAAAAACAAAAGCCTGTATTAAAAAACCAATGGCTACAAAACCGGCTATCTTTTGTGGTTCAAGAGTTTTCATAGTTCTTTCTCTTAATTCAATTGTCAATGATGCAGAATCATTATACACCAAAGTACTATAATGTTGTTTCAACAAAGTTATAGGAATTATTGCCTTAATAATCAATTGGGATAATAATTGAGTACGTTAAAACAATGTTAAGCATACATTTCGTTACATTACTGATATTAGATACATTTGTACGAAACAGACCTTATGGGATGATAATGCAAAATTAACATTGGCTTATAGAGTACATGTGGTCTAGCTCCTATATTTGACGTTAAAATACTATTATGATATTTATTTGGATAGCAGTTGTTCTTTTGGGTTTATTGGCTGTAATTGATCTTGTTGTTGGTGTTTCAAACGACGCAGTTAATTTTCTTAATGCTGCTATTGGTTCGCGGGCAGCCAGACGAAGAGTGGTTTATTGGGTGGCTGCAATCGGACTACTGATTGGTTCCTTGCTCTCAGCTAACATGATGGAAGTTGCACGTAAAGGGGTCATATATCCATCCAGCTTTGCGTTTACAGAACTGATAACGGTGTTTATTGCCGTAATGCTTATTGATATAATACTTATTGACGGATTTAACACTTTGGGTTTTCCAACTTCTACAACTATTGCCATTGTATTTGAATTACTGGGAGGTGCCATGGCCTTATCCATTATTAAAAACAGAGAGGCAAAAATTGATGGTATAGAGGTAGAACAGATGATCAATACGGATAAGGCTTTTGTTATTTTGGCAGGAATTCTATTGTCAATTTTTCTGGCCTTTATTGTTGGGATAATCGTGCAGTTTTTTACGCGCGTGGTATTTAGTTTCAATTACAGGAAACGTTTTAAATATTTATTTGCTGTTGTTGGTGGGTTGGCAATAACAGTTATTGCATTTATGATTTTAAAGAAGGGCCTGGGCGATACCAGCTTGTTTGACACATATCCTTGGTTTGAAACGGTTGTAAACAATCAAAGTGAAATACTTTTTGGAATATTTGCTCTTTCAACATTCCTGTTCCTCTTTCTAAGCCTCTCTTATAATGTTGAGATACCGCGCATAGTGGTTTTGTTCGGCACGTTTGCCCTTGCAATGTCATTTGCGGCAAATGATCTGGTTAATTTCATTGGAATTCCATTATCGGCAGTTGAGGGCTTTAAGGCCTTTTTAACTTCAGGGCATTCTTCACCTGAGACATTTTCAATGAGTTTTATGAGCGATGGAATGGTTCGTAAAGACATCATTAACGATTATACATATACATTAATTTTCATGATGTCGGCTGTTATAATGACCGTCACATTATTTAAATCTAAAAAAGCGCGAAGTGTTACAGAGACAGAAGTATATCTTGGTCGTCAATCAATTGGCTATGAGCGATTCGAACCATCACATTTGTCGCGTGTAATAGTGCGTAATTTTTTGCAATTACACAGTATTGTGGTAGGCTTTCTGCCCAAAAAAATGGTTTCGTTTTTTGATTCGCGCTATAAGAAAGCTGAAAGTATAGAAGCCAATACCGAAGATGGAGTTATTTACTTTGATACCATCAGGGCAAGTGTTAACCTTGTTGTGGCAAGTATTCTTATTTCATTGGGAACATACATGCAATTTCCTTTATCCACAACTTTTGTTGTATTTATGGTAGCCATGGGGTCGTCGTTGGCTGATCAAGCATGGGGACGTGAGAGTGCTGTCTATAGGGTATCGGGTGTTCTGTCAATTTTGGGCGGATGGTTTTTTACAGCATGTTTAGCCTTTATTGGAGCGTTTCTGTTTACCTATTTAATTTGGTATGGCGAATGGGTTGCTGCAATTGCCTTAATGGTTTTAGTTATTACTTCTCTTGTAATGACTCATAAATATCATAAGCGCAAACAGGAAGAGAAAAGAGTGCTAAAAGAAGAGTTTCAGGATGAGATAGACAACAACCTGGAACACTTGATGGAATCGGGGAACGAACAAATCAGACATCAACTGCAAGAAGCTTCAAAAGTGTTTTATCTATGCTTGCAAGGTTTTATAGATGAGGATGTAAGGCAGCTACATGGAGCACATAACAAAGCTTTATTGCTAGATAAGTATACCCGAAGCAGTAAATCTAAATTTTTCTATGCTTATGCCAAGGTAAGCGAAGAAGGAATTGATTCGGGACAGTACTTTATTCAGGCTTTTGATTACCTGACCGAACTGGTTGGATGCCTGACCAACATTACTCAGCCTCTTTATGAGCACATTGAAAACCAACATAAGGGCATGACCAAATCTCAACGTAATGATTTTCAGGAATTATTGGATGAAGTCATGGGTTATTTTAATCACATTATACATGTTGAGAAAGAACAAAAATTTGAACTTCTTAATGAGATGATTACCAAGCAAAACTTCCTGATAGGATTTCAAGATTCTTTGAGACGTAATCAGATAAAACGCATTCAAAAGGGAGAAGGTCGCACACGCGTTAGTATTTTGTTTATGGATGTGTTGGCAGAAACAAAAAATGTCCTTTTATATTCTATCAACTTATTGAAAGCACACCGTGATTTTGTTATGTCTTATCGATCAAATAGTTAAGAAAATTCGATATTCTTTTCTAAAATCATTGCTTTTGAGTTTTTGTTACGTTTTTTTAAAGAATTATTTCTTTTTATAGTCATGTAGCAGCTCTAATGTTAATCTGCTGTTAAGTCTGTATTAATTTGTCCAATGTTAACTGATGAGATCATATCTCAATCATATATCTATAGACTGATAATCAATTCTATACATCACTTTTCTGCTTAACACATATTTAAAGTTCAATTAATTCATTCTTATCGGTCATGCTATGACCTTGCAATACATTTGCCCTTGAAATATTTGAATTATTGCGAGGAAAAAAATGAAAAGACAAGTATTAGGAATTGTTATTCTTTGTCTGACAAGTCTTACACAGGGATTTGCACAAACGGGGATACTAAAAGGGAAAATAACTGACAGTAAAACAGGAGAAGAGCTCATCGGAGCTGCTATTGTCATTGAAGGCACTACCACAGGTACAACAACCGACTTTATGGGTGATTATACTATGCCACCATTAGAGCCAGGTACTTACACCATTCGTTGCCAGTACATTTCTTACGAAGCACAGGTTAAGGAAGGTGTTGTTATTACAGAAGGTGAAGAAACTGTTCTTAACTTTCTTATGGGAGAGTCAGAAATGGATCTTGCCGAAGTTAAGATAGTTGCAAAAGCTAACCGCGAATCAGAAAACTTTTTGATGCTGGAGCAGAAAAATGCTTCATTTATTAAAGAAAGCATTGGAGCAAAACAAATGTCGAGCCTTGGTGTTTCAGATGCTGCTGATGCAACGTCAAAAATATCTGGTGTTGCACAAAGTGAAGGATCAGGCGATGTATACATTAGGGGTCTGGGTGATCGCTATTTGACAACCACTATGAATGGACTTCCTATTCCTTCAGATGATGTTGAAAGAAAGAATATTGATCTTGATTTATTTTCAACTGATGTAATTAGTAATATTGGAATTAGCAAAACTTATTCTGTTCAAAACTACGCTGATTTAACTTCAGGTGCGGTAGACATTAGCTCTAAAACATTCACTGAAAAAGTAACTCTTGGAGTGTCTGGTGGAGCAAATACAAATATATTCTCAAATGATGTCTTCAGTAATTTTAAAGGAACTCAAAACCTGAATGATCAAACATTGGGTTATTATTCTGCACCTTATAATACTTTAGATGCTATTACACAGCAAAGTTGGAATACGGTAAAGAAAAGTGTTCCATTGAATTATGGTGTATCCATTTTAGGAGGGAAGAGAGTTAAATTATTTGACAAAGACCTCACAGTTTTTGCTACGATATCACAATCTGGTTCCTCAGAATACAGGACCGGAAGTTTTCAGGGCTATCGTATGAATGTATTAAGAAACAGTTATAATGATATTGAAGAATTTGAAACAGAATATAATACAACTGGACTATTAAATCTTGGCTATGATTTAAATGATAATCACAGTATTAACTTCAATAGTTTATTTGTTCATAAAACCACTGACTTATTATACGAAAGTGGAAGAAATGGAGAAGGCTTTCAATATGATCAGGATCCGCAAGAAGAAGCTGCCTTTGTAAGAGATCAAAACCTAAAACAAACCACACTTTTTATCAACCAGGTATTAGGCAAGCACAATTTCAATGATAAAAACCTATTAAAGTGGGGACTTGGATACAACACTGTACATGCTGAAGAACCAAACCGTATACGTAATCAAGGTAATATTCTTGATAATGGAAGATTTGCGTTGGCTTATGTTGGTGATTATCAACAAAGGAAATCATTGCAGAATATTGAGGATTCAGAAATCAATGGCTTCATAAATGACGAGTTCAAATTTCTTGATGAAGAAAACAAAAAGTTAAAACTTGATTTTGGCGGTAACTTCCGCTATAAGAAAAGAGATTTTAATTCATTATCTGTTGGTGTTGTTGGACGTGGCGTTGACATGGAGTCTTTAGATAATATGGATGAAGTTTTTCTTGACGAGACTTTATACCAAGATGGAACTTTAAGAATTAGAGAAGGGGTACCTGATCTTTATAATGGCAAACTTTATGTTTTTGCAGGTTTCGCAAGTTTCGGTTTTGATTTAAACAAATTGTCAGGTAATGTTGGAGTAAGATATGAAATGGACCAATTGGATGTGGATTGGGATGTAGCAAACTGGGTCGGAAGAAAAGGAAGTACATCAAATACATATAATAACATTCTACCTGCATTAAACCTTAAATACGAACTAAGCGAAAAAAGCGCTTTACGTTTGGCAGCAAGTAAAACATTAACACTGCCTGAGTTTAAAGAAATCGCTCCATTTGAATATGTATCACCTACAGGTCGTATAACAAAAGGTAATCCTGAACTTGAAATTTCTGAGAATTATAACCTGGATGTTAAGTGGGAGATGTACCCTTCAGCTGGACAGTTATTCTCTGCAACAGGTTTCTATAAAATCATTAATGATCCAATCAACAGGGCTCAAACCAGAGGTTCATCAGGTTATTTCTACTTTGCCAACACAGGAGAACAAGCTAATGTATTTGGACTTGAGTTAGAAACAAGATTTGACATTGTTAAACCACAAACAACAGAGATGCCAGGTTTAGACCTAACACTGAATGCAACGAAAATGTGGTTTGAACAGGATTTATTAGAAGAATTCCAGTATAACAATAGAACTGAGGTTGATCTTCAGGGAGCTTCAGAGTTTATTTTCAATGGTGCCCTAAGCTATACTAATAATAAACCGAAGCGTTTTTCAGCAACTGTTTCGGGAAATTATTCATCTGATAAGGTATTCTCTTTGGGTGCACCAGAAGATCAAAATAATAGTGATCGCTTTTTTAATGAAGAAATAATCGAGAAAGGATTTTTCACACTTGACTTAGTTTTAAGTAAAAAACTATCTAACAGAGTTTCTCTGAAATTCACAGGTAAGAACCTTCTTAATCCTGAAATTAAACAAACCCAGTTAATTGTTCCTCTTAATGGAGATAATCTTGCTCCAAGAACGGAAGTGGTAAGCTCATACGAGAAGGGAATTCAGTTAAGCATGGGGATAAAAATAGATTTGAATTAATATCTGATATTTAATATCCTAAATTAAACTAAAATGAAAAAGTTACTTTTTAAAGTATTTGCAATTGCTTTGTTTGTTGCACCAGTATTAACTGGTTGTAATGATGATGATGACGATCCAAGACCAGATCAGGATGTTATTGACAACCTTGAACTCGGTATTATGCAAGGTACTCTTAAGTCTGATTACACATTGAGCTCATCAATGTCGTACCAGCTAGAGGGATTCTTTATTGTAGCCGATGGTGCCACTTTAACAATTGAAGCTGGTACAAACATTGTTGCAAAAGCTGGCGGAACTGATGTTTATATCGCAGTACTTATGGGAGGTAAAATTAAAATTAATGGTACCTCAAATCTTCCTGTAGTAATGGCATCTAAGGATGGTAATCCTGGTGATTGGGGTGGTTTAACCATTTGTGGTAAAGCAGTAACTAGTTCTGGTGCAAATTCAACAGCTGAAGTGGGTGATTTTAAATATGGTGGTACTGATCCTGCCGATAATTCAGGTAATATTGACTATCTGGTTATCAAAGGTACCGGAGCACAGATTAACGATGAATCCCAATATAATGGAGTTTCTTTCTACGCTGTTGGATATGGAACTACTGTAAACAATCTGGCCGTTATCAACGGTGCTGATGATGGTGTTGAGTTCTTTGGTGGTTCTGTAAATGTGACTAACCTATTCCTTCAGAACAACGAGGATGATGCAATTGACTGGACAGAAGAATGGAATGGTTCTGTTACCAACGCTTACATTGAACATACTATTGAAGGTTTCTCTACCGCATTCGAAGGAGATAAAGACAATAACAACCCAACATTTACCAATATCACAGCTGTTTCTACAACTGGTGGTACTGCTCTTCAGTTCAAAAGTACTTCTGGAGGTACTATTACTGGATTACACCTAAATGGTTATGACGTTGATCTTGATATGAAAGATGGTGGTAATCTATCTAATGTAACTATTGACGGTGCTGCAGCAGACGGTAGCTTAATTTCTGGTGAATCAAGTAAATATACTTTGAATTCAGGTAAAGATGCTGATCCTCTGGATATCTCAGGATGGACTTGGGTTGATGCTGATGTTGTTAAAGTATGGCCAGGTAATACTTTAGGTGGTGAAGTTACAGGTGTCTGGACTTTAGATGCTAGTGTTGCATACACTCTTGACGAAGCTCTAATTATTAAAGATGGTGCTTCATTAGCAATCCCTGCAGGTACTAAAATTACTGCTGTAGCTGGCGGTACTGATATTTATGTTGCTGTTTTAATGGGTGGTCAGATTTTTATTAACGGTACAGCTGATCAACCAGTAATTATGGCTTCTGCAGATGGTAATCCTCGTGATTGGGGTGGTTTAACCATTTGTGGTAAAGGTGTAACAAGTGCCGGAGCAAATGCCACAGCCGAAGTTGGTGGTTTTGTTTACGGAGGTAATGATAACGAAGATGACTCAGGTAATGTATCATACTTGGTAATTAAAGGAACAGGTGCACAGATCAATGATGAAGCTCAGTACAATGGTGTTTCTTTATATGCTGTTGGATCTAAAACACTACTTAACAATATCGCTGTAATCAATGGTGCTGATGATGGTATTGAGTTCTTTGGTGGTGCTGCTGAGGTAACTAATCTTTACCTAGAGAACTGTGAAGATGACGCTGTTGACTGGACTGAAGAGTGGAGTGGTATGGTAGAGAATACTTACATCTTGCATGAAATTGAAGGATTCTCCACTGCTTTCGAAGGTGACAAGGATAATGCTAATCCTACTTTCAAGAATGTAACTGCAATCTCACAGACTGGTGGTATCGCCCTTCAGTTCAAGAGTACTTCAGGAGCTTCAATTACTGGTTTACACCTTTCTGGTTACGACGTTGACCTTGACATGAAAGATAATGGAGAGCTTGCTAATGTTCAAATCGATGGAGGAGACGCTGATGCAACTAATCAAAATGTTGCAGACAAGTATTACTACACGCTTAACTCTGGTAAAGATGCAACTCCAGTTGACATCTCTGGATGGACTTGGATTGAAGCAACTTTGTAAAAAGTAGTTTAAATATTTCATTAAAAGCGACAGAGAATCATCCCTGTCGCTTTTTTTATTTTATGATTGAGGTAATAAGCCCACCCATATTGTTGAACCTTATAAGCCCAGGTCATCACACCTTATAAGTCCAGGGTGTTGTTCCTTATTAGTCCAAAGAGTATGGGCTTATACGCCCAAACCGTTTGGGTTGGCAATTACATTTTTCAATCGTTTGCGAAAGATTTTATTATTAATCTTGTCTTTATAGCTAATTGCTAATCAAAGTATAACAAACTACCAACTTGCTATTTCGTTCTTGTCTAAGTAATTTGCAGGTCTATTCTGTTAATCTATAAACACAACTATGAGGCAAGT
Source organism: Carboxylicivirga sp. (assembly GCF_982718395.1). NCBI lineage: Bacteria > Pseudomonadati > Bacteroidota > Bacteroidia > Marinilabiliales > Marinilabiliaceae > Carboxylicivirga > Carboxylicivirga sp. Next base: position 6,179 of record NZ_CEXQWX010000082.1, on the reverse strand, counting down.
ATTATTACTTCTGATGGCTATTGTATTAGTTAGCTGTCAGCAAGAACAAACAACTGTTTATCAGGGCAAAAACTATACAATCTTCAAGGATAAGGTTATTCAGGGCAATAATACAGCAACGGTTCATTCACCAACGCATATTACTTCTGACTATCAGAGCCCTGCAAATGCAACATTTCCTAATTTTATTGAGTTCAAATTTGCTATCAATGGTAAAGACAACGAACTACCCATTGGAATCAACCATACTTTCTTGCTTCAACCCAATGCTGAAGGTAAAATCCAGCTACCTACATTAACTTTCGGTAAACGTCATAGTGATGAGGTTTCTACTGCACCAACTGGTAGTATAGATCCCAATACACCATTAACCATTAAGGTAGATGCCAAGGCAATTGTCAATTCTTTTGATGATCAAGGTTTTTTTAAAACCTATAACGGACATAAGATCTATAAGGAAGATTTTAATGGCATTTATGTAGCGGGTAATCTGGCTCCGTTAGGTTGGGATTTCGATAATCTGAATGGTCGAATTGATCGTCAGTTAATAGATGAAAATGGTGATGGCATTTTTGAAATAACAATCAGCCTAAATCCATATAATCCAGATTATTTTACGGCTAAGGAATGGAAACTGCAAAATGATATCAGTGCATATCCTCAGCTAACTTCGTCTACACCTTTAGTTGATGCTTTGTATAACCTGGCGTTGGACGAGACAGAGATGAATATTGAGGATGATGGAACTTTTCGCACAGGAGAAGAATGGCCCGGTGTATGGACACGCGACGTTAGTTATTCTATTGTACTGGCTTATGCGTTTACCAATACAGAGGTGGCTAAGACCAGCTTGATGCGTAAGGTGAAGAACGAACGAATTATTCAGGATACAGGTACCGGCGGAGCCTGGCCAATCTCTTCAGATCGAACAACCTGGGCATTGGCAGCCTGGGAAATATATAAGGTAACTGGTGACCAGAAGTGGTTGGAAACCATTTATCCGATTATTCACAATTCAGTAGAAGATGATATACAAACATTGAGTGATAAGCGATCGAATCTGATTAAAGGAGAATCTTCCTTCCTGGATTGGCGTAAGCAAACCTACCCAGACTGGATGAATGGGGTTGACATCTTTGAATCACGTTGCCTGGGTACCAATACCGTCCATGCACAGACTTATCACATACTTGCCCAAATATCAAAGCTTTTGGGTAAGGATGGTGCTAAATATGGTGAGTTATCGAAACAAACCAAAAAGGCAATTAATGATGAATTATGGATGAAAGACAAAGGTTATTATGCACAATTTATATATGGTCGTGATAATTTAATGCTTTCTCCACGTAGCGAAGCTTTGGGCGAATCATTTGCTGTTTTATTCGATATTGCCAACAATATTCAAGCATCACAGATTATTAACAACACTCCCGTCGTCGATTATGGTATCCCTTGTATTTATCCACAAATACCTGAAATACCACCTTATCACAATAATGGTATTTGGCCATTTGTTCAAGCCTACTGGAATTGGGCATGTGCAAAAACAGGAAATACTTCTGCACTTGAACAGGGACTTGCTGCGATGAACCGTGCTGCAGCCTTGTTCTTAACGAACAAAGAGAATATGGTTGCCGACAATGGTGATTTCAGAGATACAGAAGTTAACTCGAACCGTCAGCTTTGGAGTGTGGCTGGTTACCTTAGCTCTGTATATCGAATCTTTGCAGGAATGCAATTTGAATTAGACGGTTTACATTTCAAACCTTTTGTCCCGCAGAGTTATGGCAAGCAACTAAGCTTAAACAATGTGAAATATCGCAAAGCCACTTTGGATATCACCATCAAAGGGAATGGCACCATAATCAAGTCATGTCATATTAATGGTCAGTCGGCTTCCGCATTTGTAGATAAAAATGCCACAGGTCATCATCACATTATCATTGAATTAGAGGAGACTGAAGCATTACAGGCACCAAATAATGTTATTGATAATCAGTTTTCATTAAAAACACCAAGATTAAACACTAACCGCAATAAACTAACTTGGGATGAAGTAGAAGGAGCTAATGCTTATGTTGTTGTATGTAATGGAGAAGTAATTGATTCGACCATCGACACGAAATATATCACTGAAACATCAGCATTTTATAGAGAGTATTGTGTTAAAGCAATAAATGATAAAACTGAATCTTTCACCAGTAACGTAATTGCTTTCTACCCGCAATCAACCATCTCAATTGATGCTGCTCGTCTTGGTAAGAAGGGAAACATCAAAGCCAATGGATTTAATGGTAAAGGCTATATCGAGCTGTCCAAAAAAGCAAATACCTCTGTTCAATCAAATATCAAAGTAGCAGAACCTGGTAAATATCTGGTTCAGGCGCGCTACAGTAATGGTTCAGGCCCCGACAACACGGATAATAAATGTGCCATCAGAACCTTATGGATTAATGGACAAAAAGCAGGTGTGATGGTCATGCCTCAGCGCGGTAAAGATGAATGGTCGAACTGGGGTTATACTAACCTGATTGAAGTTGAATTGAAGAAAGGTAAAAATCAGCTTCAGCTATCTTTCGAAGATTATAATAATAATATGAATGGTGAGGTGAATACAGCTTTGCTTGATGAATTCCGTTTGATACCAAAGGAACGATAATGAAAATTGAACACATTGCTATATGGGTAAGCAATCTTGAAATCTCTCGGAAGTTTTATGAGAAGTATTTTGAGATGCACTCCAATGATAAATATGAGAATCGATCAAAGCAGTTTACATCTTATTTTATGTCACATAAGGATGGAGCACGAATTGAACTCATGCACCATCCGGAACTGAAACCAATCCTGTCAGAAAACAAACAAATTGGTCTGGCTCATCTTGCTTTCTCAACAGGTAGTAAAGAGTGTGTTGACATGCTGACAGAACGTTTGCGAACTGATGGATACACGATTCAGGGAGAACCTCGCCTGACAGGAGATGGCTACTACGAAAGCATCATTCTGGATCCTGATGGGAATTGGATAGAAATTACCGAATAATTAAACAATTCGTGATTAGTACGAAAAAATTAGCCGGGTTCTAAGTCTTTTATTGAAATTAGCTGAATATAACTGGCCATATCTAATAAGCGATGTTATTTTTAAGATTTAAACTAATTATACACAACATATGAGATTAGTTGCTATAATTATCTGTTTCGCCTTATTAGTAAGCTGTAAACAGAACAAGATTCTTTACTCACCCGATGGTAAAATCCAAACAACGGTTCAGCTTATTAATGGGAAACTATCATACCAGGTAATGAAAGGTGAAGAGGTGATCATTCAAACATCATCTCTTGGGTTTAACCTGAAGGAATATGGAAGTTTGGTTAAAGGATTCAAATTAATAGATCGAAGTAAGAAAGAGGTAAACGAATCATGGACAGCAGTGTGGGGTCCTGAAAAGGAGAATATAAACCACTATAACGAAGCCAAACTTGAGTTACATCACGAACCAAGTGATCTTTTAATGAATGTTGTTTTCAGAGCTTTCAATGATGGTGTTGCTTTTCGATATGAATTTCCAGAACAAAAAGAACTGGGAGAATTCACCATTATGGATGAATTAACTGAGTTTGCCATCCTTGGTAATCCAACCACCTGGTGGATAATGGCAGATTTTGATTCCTATGAGAAACTTTATAACGAAACACGGCTTTCCAAGGCAGAGTGGGTGAATACTCCGGTGACCATGCGTACCAATTCCGGATTGCACATTTCATTGCACGAAGCTGCTTTAACTGACTATAGCGGCATGACACTTAAGCTTAAAGAGAAAGGTAAAAAGTATACTTATATTTCAGAATTAGTACCATGGGCGGATGGTTCTAAAGTGAAAACTAAAGCCGGACTGAAAACGCCCTGGCGCACCATTACCATCGCAGACAATGCTGCTCAACTGGTTGAATCGAATATGATCGTTAATCTGAATGAACCATGTAAACTGGATGATACATCCTGGATTGAACCAATGAAATATGTTGGTATTTGGTGGGGAATGCACATTGGCACTGAAACATGGGTGAAAGGCGATCGCCACGGTGCAACCACTGAAAACACAATGCGATATATTGATTTTGCAAGTGAAAACAATATTCAGGGATTGGTAGTTGAAGGCTGGAATGAAGGCTGGGATAAGTGGGGTGCCAAAGATGCCTTTGACCATGTTACTCCTGCTAAGGACTATAACTTGATCAATGTAGCGGAATACGCTAAGGAAAAAGGTGTGGAGCTGATAATGCACCACGAAACTGGTGGTGATGCAGTGGGTTATGAAGCCCTTATGGATTCAGCTTTTGCTCTGTGTAAGAATCTTGATATAAAAGCTCTTAAGACAGGATATGCCGGTGGTATTTACCCCAGAGGTGAATATCATCATGGACAATACATGGTAGAGCATTACCAAAGGGTAGTTGAAACAGCGGCTAAATATGGCATCATGATTAATGCCCATGAACCAATTAAACCAACGGGGAAAAGACGTACATGGCCAAATATGATGACGCGTGAAGGCGTCAGAGGCATGGAGTGGAACGCATGGAGTGATGGCAATCCGCCTTCACATACAGTAACGATTCCATTTACACGTATGCTGGGTGGTCCGGTTGACTATACCCCGGGAGTTTTTGATGTGATGTTAAAGAATTTTGAGAAGGCGCGAGTGGCGTGGAATACGGAAGACATTAGCAAAACACGCGTTCATACAACACTTGCCAAACAATTGGCTCTTTTCGTTATTCTTTATAGTCCCATGCAGATGGCAAGTGATATTATTGATAATTATAGCAATCACCCGGCTTTTGAATTCATTGCAAGTGCAGATATCAATTTTGATGAAACCAAAGTACTTAATGGTGAAGTGGGACAATATATTACTACCGCACGTCGTACTGGTAAGAACTGGTTAATTGGCAGTGCAACTAATGAAGAAGCAAGGACACTAATTATAAGTCTTGATTTCCTGGATAAGGATCAAAATTACGAAGCTATTATCTATGCCGACAAAGAAGGGAGTGATTGGTTAACTAACCCAGAGCATTATACCATTACCAAACAAGCAGTGAAATATGGAGATAAACTTGAGCTAAAATTGGCTGCGGGAGGTGGGCAGGCCATTTCCATTAAGGCCAATTAGACAAACTTACTCATCTGATGAATATTTGCATTTCGAATATATTCATCAGACGAGTTAAGGCATTCTTGTAACTGCCCTTCTTGTTTATTGTCAGATACTCTTTATTTTTGCTACAATAAAAACCTCAACTTAATAGGATGGACGTTAAAATAGAAGCTGGCTGGAAACAGGTACTTCAACCTGAATTTAATACAGAATATTTTAAAAACCTGACTGACTTTGTCAGGAATGAATACAGGAGTAAAACTATTTACCCACCTGCAGCCCAGATCTTCAATGCATTCGATTTATGTCCGTTTGAGCGAACCAAGGTTGTTATTCTGGGGCAAGATCCATATCATGGACCACAGCAGGCGCATGGCTTATGTTTTTCGGTTAACAAAGGCATTAAGATGCCTCCTTCGCTGGTTAATATATACAAGGAGTTGAACACGGATGTCGGGATTGAAATACCCAATCACGGAAACCTGGAACATTGGGCACACCAAGGCGTTCTTCTGTTAAATGCAACTTTAACCGTTCAGGCGCATCATGCAGGTTCCCATCAAAATCGTGGCTGGGAACAATTTACCGATGCGGTAATTAAAAAAGTAGCTCATCAATTAGATAATGTAGTATTTCTTTTATGGGGAGCATATGCTCAGAAAAAAGCACAATTGATTAATTCAAATAAGCATTTGATTTTAAAATCGGTTCATCCATCACCACTTTCGGCTCATCGTGGTTTCTTTGGCAACAAGCATTTTAGTAGGGCCAATGAATATTTATTAGCTAATGGTAAAGAAGCTATAAGTTGGTAAGTTAACCCCAGAAATATCATTAGATCATCTATTACAACTTCAAAATCAATCATTTCATTGCATTTGTACTTGTCAGCATAGTTTAGGCTATAACTCCTCGTTCAAATACTTGATTTTATTATTGTTTGAACCTTCATCCTCTTTTGTGCACGACATAAACACTCCAAATAATAGATATTGAAAATCAGCGCGTTAAAAGT
>NZ_CEXQWX010000081.1:6509-27006 GCF_982718395.1 Carboxylicivirga sp. | reverse complement strand
ACTATTTTTACCCTATGGACATTAAACTAACGAAATCTGAAAAAATAAAAGTGCTGACCTCCATTGATGTATATGGAATTATGCAGCGTATTTTACTACGAGAAAACAAGATTGACCAGAACAGGGAACATTTTTGGGTTATTGGGCTCGAAAACAACCTTCGTATCCTTTTTATTGAATTGATAAGCTTAGGCTCTATTAACAGAACAATTGCCGAACCAATGGAGGTGTTCAGTTTTGCATTGCAAAAAAGAGCTGTCTCCATAATCTTATGTCATAATCACCCAAGTGGCGAGTTAGTGCCATCGGAACGGGATAAAGACATTACAGACAGGTTGATTCAGGTTGGAAATATTGTAGACTTGAAAGTTATTGATCATTTAATTATCTCAGACAAAAGCTACTTAAGCTTTGAAGATAAAGGATTGATGCAGGAGTTGAAAAAGAGCACAAAATATGTTCCTCAATACAAGTTAGAACAGAAACTAAAAAAGGAAGCAAAAGAAATTGGTATAAAAGCGGGAAAAGCCACTAAAGCAAGAGAAATGGCAAAAAAGTGCCTCGAGGAAGGATTGGAAATTGATATGGTGGTTAAATTAACAGGGCTAACAACCAAAGTCGTTGAGAACATTAAAAAGAAACTGAACGAAGGCTCTTAACTTTCTGTAATCAGATATATACAAGCCTCCTAACAAATGGCCGTCTTCTCTTATACAAATTGTATTGTCATGCAGCTTAGATATCTCGCGGTTGATTATATGGTACTGATATAAAGGGGAATGTCTATGTTCAAATAGTGCACAATTCTCCTTCTTTATACGCCCTTACTCCATTCATTTTAGAAAGTACTCTAAACTCTACAAAATGGAGAAGCGCTCAAAAACTATCTGTCTACTGGTTTAAACAGAGCTTTTAAGTAGAATTTTGATGGGTTTAACTCAATTCGAAACTACCTACCTTAAAGCTTTTCAAATTCTTCTCTGCTAATACAGAAGTGTTCCAGAATAACTTCCAGTTCCTTATGTGTGTAATAATGAGCTCTTTTAGTTCTGGACATTTTCGAAAGTTTTTCAAGCAGTACTGGTGTCTCCCTTATTTCCTTACGAAGTAATTGCATGGCTGCATTTGCGTTTGAACTTTGAGGGAATAATTTAACGGCTAAATCCTGCTTTAATATCGTTCTGCGTATTATCATTTTTGATTGCAAAATTACATTATGAATCACAAAATGAAGCGTTTACGAACTGGACAATCTTAGTCATAATTCAGCCATTTAAAGACTTTTGTTGATGAGACTCCACACACTTTACAAATCAGCTGGAAAGTACTCAAAATATACCCTTCAAAATAAGACAGCAAGCCTAAAGCACTTGAATTATTGTTACTAAACAGACCGTAATTTATGGCATTTGAGACAAAGCACTATCAAAATATAGAGAAGTTGTTGAAAAGCACTGTCCGAATTTATGAAGCACCTAAAAAGCACTCTCAATAAGCTCTGCAAAAACAACGAAGCGCTCAAAAGCAAGTGAAATATAGTCTCATAATGGTGCAATAAGCTCTGAATATCTTCAAAAGCATGAAAAAGTACTCAAAAGCTGTCTGCTTATTGGTTAAAAGAGAGCTTTTGAGTTGAATACCGCTGTTTTTAATGTGCTTGAAACCACTTTTTCTATAGTTCTTCAAACTCTTCCCTGCTAATACAGAAATGTTCAAGAATAATTTCCAGTTCCTTATGCGTATAATAATGTGCCCGCTTATTTCTGTTGACCAAAGTGAGCTTCTTATATAATTCCGGTGAATGCTTAATTTCTTTTCGAAGTAATTGCATGGCAGCATTCACATTTGAGCTTTGAGGAAAAAGTTTAACGGCTAAATCTTGCTTTAAAATTGTCCTGCGAAATAACATTATAATTGAGTAATTTTTTATGAATTCGCGGATTAAAATAGAGAAATAAAAGGCAATAAAAAAAGTTTTGCAAAATATAGTAAAACATAGTAATAAAGAGCAATAACGAGACTTTTACGATAGCAATAAATGGTAAAATATAGCACTTATTGTTTATTGACAGAAGTACAACTCACACGAGCTTGCAGTCAATAATATTTACCTGCGTTTAAATAAACACACAAAAATAACCACAAATACGATACAATAACGAATTCTAAGAACTAATGCGTTATTCTGCGTTAAATCAATTGCGCTGCTTTGCATAGGTTTGAAAAGTCAAATTATAATAATGAACTAAAAAACGTATAAAATGAGCAAAACAGTAGTCATTGTAGATGAACACCTCTTTAATAAGCTATTGGGCAAGATTGATCACTTAAATGATAAAATCGATAGTATCAATGTTGCGAAGAATGATGGATTTAAAGACCGATGGTATGTTACAGAGGAAGTATGTAAACTGTTAAACGTTAGCAGGCGCACTTTACAAACCATGCGTGATAATCAAGTTATAGCTTTTAAGAAAACGGGGCGTAAAATTTACTATAAAGCTTCCGAAATTGAGGCCTATCTGGAAAGTATTAATGATTGATCCTTTGAAGCATATGGAAACAATTGAGAAAGATACAACGGAGCTGGGGCGAGCGCATCTGGCCTGCGGAAAAATGACTCTTCAGGAAGCTAACCTGAGACTTAAAACAGCAGAAGAGTCGGAATTTCCGTTGAATATATTTCCAGGGTTTATCCAGGATACCATTCTGGAACTCTATGATAACGGCAATTACAATATTGATTATACTTCGGTAAGTATATTAACGGCCTTGGCGGGAATCATTGGTAATTCCTATCATTTAAGGAAACATATTGAGTGGATAGAAAACCCGTCCATGTGGGTAGTATTAGTGGGCAAGTCAGGACAAAATAAAAGTGCACCTTTAAAAACGGCCTTTAAAGCCATCAAGAATCAGCAAAAGAAATATGACCGGGAATATGAAGCGGCTATAGCAAACTATGATCCTGATACAGGAGAAAAGAAACCCACTAAAAGAAAACTCTATTCCACTGATCCAACCTTTGAAGCATTAATCAATATGCATAAGCAAAATCCTAATGGATTAATATTGATGCCCGATGAGTTCAAGAGCTTTATATTGAATTTGATCGGCTACAGCGGTACATCGAAACAAAGTCAGTTCTTGTCCATTTGGGATGGTGCACCTATTTCACTGGATCGTAAAGAGGTGGAAAGTTCTTCACTAAGCATGCCCTGTGTTTCCATAATAGGAAGTATTCAGGATGATGTTATAGCCTCTTTTAAGGCTAAAGATATTAAGGATGGTTTCTTTGAGCGTATCCTCTTTGCCATACCGCTGAAGATGGAGAAGAAATATATCCGAAAAACAAACCCTGATGCTTACCTGGTTGAAAGCTTTCACACCAAAATGAAAGAACTGATAGAAGCAGTCATACAGAAGTCTGACACCGAAGAATTAGTACTGTCTGACCTGGCAGAAGATTTATTTATTAATGAAGTCAACAAGCATGTATTACCCTCCAATAAGGATTCCACCATATCAGGAATCCTGTCAAAACTGGATCGGTATATACTACGGTTTGCCCTCGTCCTTGAAGTTTCCGGTAAATTCTTCGAAAAACAACCCGTTGAGCACATTACAGGAGACTCCATGAGAAAAGCCATTATGCTTAAGGATTATTTCTTTTCCAATGCATTAAAACTAAACCACATGGTTTTAAATGTGTATGAAGACAACTCTAAGGAAGGTAAGGTATTCCAGATTTTAAAAAAGATAGGTAAACGCGAGTTTACCAACAAAGAGTTTATTGAGATGGCCAACAAACTCAATATAGCCAAAGAATCATACGCCTACCAATTGCTGAGCAATACCAAGTTGGCTCATAAGGTACAGAAGGGACTGTATGAAACGGACGTACTAAACTGAGATACTGCAGAGTTTGTGGAGTTGTGGAGTTTACTTGATATTCAGTGTTTTACTTATGGAGTTGAAGTGAAGTTTCTGTGGAGTGACGGAGTAATGAAATCAATTATAAATTCAAAAAATCAACAAGGCTTTGGAGTGAGTGTAGTAATGTGTAGTGCTAAGTTCTTGAAAAAGAACTATTCTACACAACTCCACAAATTCCACTAAAACTGTAATATCTCCCGGAATGTCAGATATTCGTTATTCATTAGAAAAGTATAAAGGCCGGTCAACACGGTATCCCTGCCCAAAATGTCATCAACGAACATTTACCAGGTACTTGGATCATCATACAGGTAAATATCTATCTGATTATACCGGAAGGTGTAACAGGGTTGAGAAGTGTGCCTATCATTTTACGCCTAAAATGTACTTTGAAAAAAACGGATACAAACTAGATGATTATAATAAGCCTGTATCTAACCCAAAACCTATAATCAAACCTCCTTCATGCCTTGACAGGAAGTTAATGCAAGCTTCTCTTACAAATTACCACCAAAATAACTTTGCTATCGGCTTAAGTAAATACTTTCCTGAAAGGATGATTGTGGAGGTATTACGGAAGTATTACGTTGGAACTGCCAAAGGGAATAAAACCATCTTTTGGCAAGTCAATCGATTGGGACAAGTAAGGACAGGCAAAGTAATGCAATATGATATTCATAAATTGAAACGTAATGGATACATCAATTGGGTGCAACATATTATCAAACAAAAGGACTTTAACTTGAAGCAAGTTTTCTTTGGCGCACATTTATTAACTGATAAAACAAGACCAGTTGCCATTGCCGAAGGAGAAAAGAATGCCATATTCGGAGCATTATATTATCCGCAATACAATTGGGTTGCTGTTGGTTCTATTGAGATGCTGAACGTACAAAAGCTAAATACTCTCAGAGCTTATCAGGTGACTTTATTTCCAGATAAAGGGAAAGCATTTGAAAAGTGGAGCAAAATAGCTGAAAGTGCTTGCTTTGATGTTCATGTAAATACAGTTCTGGAGAATACTGATTTAAACGAAGGTGATGATATAGCTGACTTGGTTATCTCTATTAAAAAGGAACAGTATTTGGCAGGTCCAGAAGCTCTTATTGATAAGTTTAAAAGGAAGAATAAGTACCTGGACTTATTGATAGAGAAGTTTGATCTACACGTCACTGCATAATTTTACATTCTGAATCTATATGACTTCAGGATGTTTTAGAGCATTGGGGAGCAATTAAGGCTGCTTTATTGAGCATAATATCCCTAAGAAGTGCTATTTTAGAGAACTTAAATTGTTCACACATGCCTGTCCCAGATTATCAATTCATCATGTTGCCACTTTTAAAGTTCGTAGCAGATGAACAAATACATAAGTTTAGAGAATTAATTAAATCACTTGCTCAGGAGTTTAAGCTAACAGAGGAAGACAGAAGGGAACTGTTACCAAGTGGCAAACAACCTTTGTTTGATAATCGTGTTGGTTGGGCAAATACTTATTTGAAGAAAGCAGGCTTACTTCAATCAGAGAAAAGAGGTTTTGTACAAATTACAGAACTTGGTTTAGAGGTATTAAATACGAATCCGGCAAGAATTGATGCTGCTTTTCTTAGACAATACGATTCCTTTAATCAGTTTGTAGGCACTAATGGTAAAGATAGTGCTGAAAGAAATGAACAGACAGTAGAGGCAGATAATCAAACGCCAAAGGAAAAGCTTGAAGAAGCTTACCAACAGATTAATAGGTTGTTGATAGGCCAGTTATCCGACCAGCTTGCTAAAATAGATCCTTATAAATTTGAAGAATTAGTTCTGGATTTACTTCAAGCGATTGGTTATGGAGGTAATCGCTCAGAAGCTGCGCAGGTAACAAAGAAGTCAGCTGATGGAGGAATAGATGGAATCATCAATGAAGACCGCTTGGGGCTAGACAAAATCTATATCCAAGCGAAACGTTACAACAATACTGTGCCCGTAAAAGAAGTGCGTGATTTTGCCGGAGCCATGTTAGCGCATAATGCACGTAAAGGTGTTTTTATAACAACTTCAGACTTTCCATCCTCAGCAAAGGATTTCGCTGACAAGATTGATCGCACTTTAATTCTTATTGATGGTAAACGTTTGGCAGAACTAATGATTGAGTACAATATCGGTATCTCTCCCAAAGAGACCTTTGTGTATAAAGAAATTTATTCAGATTATTTTGAAGGGTAGAATATGACGACTTTAAATATTTTGGATATAGATCTTGACTTTTTTATGATGCATGAAATGGTTTATACAGGTTGCCCAGAAGATGGTCAACGTCTACCTATTGATGAATTTATCCCATGGAATGAGCAAATGGTGCGAAACTTCTTAGAGGATCAATGTGGACTTAGAAGAGATGGTTTAATCCCAGGTAAAGTTTTAACAGATCATAATGAGCTCTTTTATGAATTAAGATCCATAAATGAAAAATCTGTTAGGAGACCAAAGTTTCATATTGATCATGTTGATGCACATTCAGATACTGGTCTTTGGGATGACTCTTACAATTTTATATTCACTCATTGGGTCAACTACTCTAAAGAATATAGATCTTATCCTCCAGATGAAAAGGTTAAAATAAACAACTTTCTAATTTTCCTTGCCTGTGCTGAATTATTGAGTTCTTTGAATTTTATTTCCTTGGAATGGAATCCTTCAGATATTGGGCATATGTATTTCAAATATGTAAATAATAAGCCTCAAGCGATAAAGTTCCGATTCTATCAAGATTTACTTTTTAAAAGCAATGTTGATGTGTTGACTAGGTTAAGAACATGGAATCCGAATAAACAGTCAAAGGATATTCCTTTTGAACAAATCTACTATAAGAACTTTAAGTCTGTAGTAAATTATGATTATATTTTTCTTACACAATCACCAGAATATACTCCAGTAGAATCTGATGAGTTAATTCCAATTATTAAGGAATACATGCAGGAGATTTAAGTACTTTTGTTTCCAATTATATGCAAGACTATGAATGAGGCAACCACTAGAAAAGAAAAGATAGACAACCAGCTTTTGGAAGCTGGTTGGAATATCAATGACCAATCGCAGGTAGCAATCGAATATGATATCAATATTGGATTACCTGATGGTGTTAGTGAACCTCAAACACCTTATCAAGGGCATCAATATTCAGACTATGTACTAATCGGTAGAGACGGGAAACCACTTGCTGTTGTTGAAGCAAAAAAGACATCGGTTGATGCAGAATTAGGTAGAGAACAAGCAAAACAATATTGTCAAAATATACAAAATGAATCGGGAGGTGAATTACCTTTCTGCTTTTATACAAATGGTAACGAGATTTTCTTCTGGGATTTAGGTAATTATCCTCCCAAAAAAGTAATTGGATTTCCTACGCGAGATGATTTAGAACGGTACAGTTACATAAGAAGAAACCGTAAACCTTTAGCTTCTGAATTAATAAACACAAATATTGCAGGACGAGATTATCAGATACATGCTATCCGTTCCGTTATGGAAGGAGTTGAAAAGAAACATAGTAAGTTTCTACTTGTCATGGCGACTGGAACCGGTAAAACAAGAACAACAATTGCAATGGTTGATGCTCTTATGCGTGCGGGTTGGGCGGAAAGAGTATTGTTTTTAGTTGACCGTATCGCATTGAGGAATCAAGCATTAGAAGCATTTAAAGAACATCTACCGAATGAACCAAGGTGGCCAAAACTAGGAGAAAAATTAATTGCAAAGGACAGACGAATTTATACTTCTACTTATCCAACAATGCTAAATATTATCCGAGATGAAGAGTATTCCTTATCTCCGCACTTCTTTGATTTAATTGTGGTGGATGAAAGCCATCGTTCAATTTACAATACCTATCAAGAAGTTTTAGATTATTTCAATACAATTACACTTGGTTTAACCGCTACGCCCACAGACGTTATTGACCACAACACATTTAACCTCTTTGAGTGTGAAGATGGTATTCCAACATATGCATACTCTTATGAGGAAGCTGTAAATAATATCCCTCCCTATTTGTGCGATTTTCAGGTGATGAAAATCCAAACGAAATTTCAAGAAGAAGGAATTAGCAAGCGAACTATAAGTCTTGAAGACCAAAAGTCGTTAATTCTAGAAGGAAAAGAAGTTGAAGAAATAAACTTTGAGGGAACAGACCTTGAAAAGTCTGTAATTAACAAAGGAACTAACGTAACTATTGTTAAAGAGTTTATGGAGGAATGTATTAAAGACCCTAATGGTGTTCTTCCAGGCAAAACCATATTCTTTTGTTCAACAAAGGCGCATGCACGTAGAATTGAAAAAATATTTGATGCTTTATATCCTGAATACACAGGAGAGTTAGCTAAGGTTATGGTTTCTGATGACCCAAGGGTTTATGGTAAAGGTGGCTTATTGCACCAATTCACCCATAATGATATGCCAAGGGTTGCTATTAGTGTAGATATGCTAGATACAGGAATTGATGTACGAGAACTAGTTAATCTTGTTTTTGTAAAACCTGTATACTCTTACACTAAGTTTTGGCAAATGATTGGACGAGGCACTCGTTTTCTTGAAGAAGCTAAAATAAAGCCTTGGTGTCCAAAGAAAGATGCTTTTTTAATCATGGACTGTTGGGATAATTTCGAATATTTTAAACTAAATCCAAAAGGAAAAGAACTAAAAGCTCAGATACCTTTACCTATTCGTTTCGTAGGCTTTAGAATAGACAAAATTGAATTAGCACTTGAAAAGGGAAAAGCAGAAATAGTAAAAAAAGAAGTTGAAAAACTAAGAATTCAGATATCTGAATTACCCACTAAATCAGTAGTTATTCAAGATTCCAAACCTGATTTAGCAAAGGTAGAGGAAGACACTTTCTGGAATCATCTAACGTTTGAGAAAATTGAATTTTTAAGACAAACTATAAAACCTCTTTTTAGAACAATATCCCAAACTGATTTCAAAGCAATGCGTTTCCAAAAAGATGCATTGGAAGTTTCGTTAGTACATTTAAATGAAGATGGAGAGAAATTTGATACCTTAAAAGAATCCATCATTACAGCAGTTAGTGAATTACCACTTTCTGTAAATGTGGTTGCAAAACACGCAACATATATTAAACAAGTACAAAGCAATCATTTTTGGTCGGTAATTGATGATGATGGTTTTGATACATTGTCAGAAATAATGTCTCCTTTAATTAAATACCGTGAGACAAGAAGAGCTTCTGATGGCCCTACAAGGTTAAATCTTCAAGATGTTTTAAAAACTAAAGAGATGGTTGAGTTTGGTCCAGCTAATGAAGCAGTAAGTATTTCAAAATATCGGGAGATGGTTGAAACTAAAATTGCAGAACTGACGAATAGAAACCCGATACTTCAAAAATTAAGGTCGAGTGGAACAATTACAGACGAAGAAACAAATCAATTAGCTGAAGAATTACATGAAGAAGACCCACATATTACTGAATCCTTATTACGAAAGGTATATAAGCATCAAAAAGCCCATTTTATTCAATTTATCAAGCACATAATGGGATTAGAAATTCTCGAAAGCTTCGATGAACAAGTGAGCAAAGCAGTTCAAAGCTTCATTAAGGAACATACTCATTTATCAACCAGACAAATTGAGTTCTTAAACTTACTGAGAGACTTTATTATAGAAAGAGGAAATATTCAGAAGCGTGATTTAATACAGGCTCCCTTTACAATTATTCATCCTAAAGGAATACGAGGTATTTTCTCACCAAATGAGATTAAAGAAATTGTAGAATTAACAGAAAAATTAGCAGCCTAATATGAGCTTAATAAATAGCAATCCAACGATTGCAAAAAAGATAGACGAGTTATGGAATAAGTTTTGGAGCGGAGGAATATCCAATCCATTGACTGCAATAGAGCAGATTACTTATTTGCTTTTCATGAAAAAGCTAGACGATAACGATTTAGAAAATTTGTCGAATGCTGAGTTCACAGGTGAAACTTATGCTTCTCGTTTTGAAGGAACATTTTATCTCACAAAAGACGACGAAGAAAAGCAACAAAACGGTATCGACAAACAAACTTTACGCTGGAGTGAATTTAAACGGAAACCTGCTGATGATATGCTTATTCATGTGCAACAGTATGTATTTCCTTTTTTGAAAACATTAGATAGTGCGGAATCTCCTTTTGCCAAACACATGGCAAATGCAGTTTTTATTATTCCGAAATCATCATTATTGACAGAAGCAATTAAAGCAATTGATGAGATTTTTGTAGAAATGGATAATGATGCTACAGAAAAAGGTCAAGATTTTCAAGATATACAAGGAGATGTTTATGAAGAGTTGTTAAGTGAGATTGCAGCAGCAGGTAAAAATGGTCAATTTAGAACACCTCGTCATATTATTAAATTATTAGTTGAGTTAGTAAACCCAGAATTAGGAAATAAAATTGCCGACCCCGCTTGTGGAACGGGTGGATTCCTTTTAGGAGCATATCAATATATAGTAACTCAACTTGATAAAGACAAAGACAAAAAAGAACCTGACGAAGATGGCTTTATAAGAAGTAGCCGTAGTGCTTTACTTACTGAAGAAGTAAAAGATATTCTAGGAAAAAACCTGCAAGGTTATGACATTGACCAAACAATGGTACGTTTAGGGTTAATGAACTTAATGATGCATGGCATAGATAGCCCACAAATAGATTACAAAGACACATTAAGTAAGTACTACCATGAAAAAGGAGAATATAATATTGTACTTGCTAATCCTCCTTTCACTGGCAATATAGACAAAGGTGAAATTAATGAAGAGCTTGAACTAAAAACTACAAAAACGGAGTTGCTTTTTATTGAACGTATTTTCAATATGCTTAAAAACGGGGGAACTGCTGGTATTGTTGTGCCTCAAGGAGTCCTATTTGGTAGTGGTGGTGCTTTTATAGAAGCTCGTAAACTTATGATTGAAAAATCAGAATTGAAAGCAGTTGTAACTATACCAGGAGGTGTATTCAAGCCTTATGCAGGTGTAAGTACAGCACTTTTAATTTTTACTAAAGGTAGTGAGACAGAAAAGGTATGGTTTTACGATATGAATTCTGATGGCTATTCATTAGATGATAAAAGAAGTAAAAAGAAATTAGAAAGTGGTAAAAATGATTATGGTGATTTACAGGATATAATAACGCAATACAATTCTAGAAACCCTGAAAAAGAGCAGGACCGAAAAGGAAAGTTCTTTTTTGTTCCAAAATCGGAAATTGTAAATGAGGACTATGATTTAAGTTATACTCGTTACCAAGAAGATGTTTTTGAGGAAATTGAATTTGAAAAACCAGATGTGATTTTGGAAAAGCTAATAGGAAAGTCTGGTCTGGAAAATGAGATTATTAAAGGTTTAAATGAATTGAAAGAATTGTTTTAATGGAAATTACCATAAAAAATATAATTGATATTGCTGATATAATTGCAGGTCAATCACCTTCTTCTAAGTATTATAATAAATCTGGTGATGGCCTTCCATTTTTTCAAGGGAAGGCTGACTTTGGTATAAAATATCCCAATCCTACTTCTTGGTGTGTAAATCCAACCAAGATTGCCTTAGAAAATGATATTTTAATGAGCGTTCGTGCACCTGTTGGCCCCGTAAATATAGCAAATGAAAAATCTTGCATTGGTAGAGGAATTAGTGCCATCCGTGTTAAGCATGGATATGATTTTCTCTATCTTTTTTATTTTCTCAAATCCAATCAAGAGCTAATACAGAAATATTCAACTGGCTCTACTTTCAAAGCAATTAATCAAAAGGATATTAAACGTATTCCCTTGCCAGTTCCTAAATTACTAATAGACCAAAAACGCATAGCCAAAGTCCTTTCAGATTGTGAAACTTTAATTTTGAAAAGAAAAGAAAGTATTTCTTTATTAAATGAGCTTTTAAAGTCAACTTTCTTAGAGATGTTTGGCGACCCAATTAAAAACACTAATGGTTGGGATTTCGATACAATAAAAAACCATATTGGTGAAGTCAGTACTGGAAATACTCCTCCGCGTAAGAATCCTAAAAATTATTCCCCAGCTTTTATTGAATGGATAAAAACAGATAATATAAAAGGGGATGCTACATATATAACAACAGCAACGGAGTATCTATCTGAATTAGGTTTAGAAAGGGCAAGAACAGTAAAAAGCGGAGCATTAATGGTTGCTTGTATTGCAGGTAGTATTGACTCAATAGGTAGAGCTTCATTAACTGATAGGGAAGTGTCATTTAATCAGCAAATTAATGCAATTCAACCAAATTCAGATGTATCTCCACTATTTCTCTATTGGCTTTTCAAAATATTGAAGAAATACATCCAAAGTCATGCTACGAAAGGCATGAAGAAGATATTAACCAAGGGGGAGTTTGAAAAAATTAAATTAATAAAACCTCCTTTCGAATTGCAAACAAAGTTTGTCACAATAGTTGAGAAAGTTGAAGAATTAAAAACGCAATTTCAAGAAAGTTTAAAAGAGCTTGAAAATTTGTACGGTAGTTTAAGCCAAAGAGCCTTTTCGGGTAAATTAGATTTAAGTAAAATAGAAATAACTGATATGGAAGAAAAAGAACCTAAAAAACCAGAGGTCGAACCTATTGGTGAACCTTATCAGGTAGGTAAAGCAACACTTCAAGATAATATTGTAAATATTGATGAAATAATAAGGAACAATTTTCCCGATGTTTCATTCTCATTCGAGCAACTTGAAGAGGCAATTCAGAATACTGGTGTTTATGTGCAATATGATGCAATTAAGGATTTTGTTTTTAAATCGCTAGAAGGTGAAAGTCCACTTTTAGAACAAATATTTGAAGAAATCAAAGGTGTAGATGCAAAATCAAAGCCCGATTCTAAAATAATGCTAAAACTAAAATCATGAAACTTATTTCCTTTGAAATAACAGCCGATGACGGTTTTAGGTCATTACAAAAAGGCTTTAAGATTAAATTCCCTCACACTGTACCTCCGACAAATGGTACCTTTTATCCACGTATATTGGCAGGTCGTAACGGTAGTGGAAAATCCAATATTCTTGAAGCATTAGCAAATATCTTTTTTCACATAGACTGCATGTATTGCAAAAACTTACCTGATAGTTTTTCGACAGATGATGAAAATGAAAAGGTTTTTGACAATAGGGTATGTGCAGTCGATGAGTTTATTTTGGAGTATTACATTCCTATTGATAGCATGGTATTCCTTAAAAAAGATATACGACATGAAAAAGAGGCTCATGTTCAAATCAAAAAGGAAGTAGGTACTGCACCAACTATATCATGGTTAAATCAAAAAGATTATACCGAACCAACTAAAGGGCTAGACAATACAGTAATAAGAAAATTGTTGCCTGATTATGTTTTAGGTTACTCTTCAGGAGATAATGAATTATTAAGTTTACCATTCTTTAAAACACGTTTCATCAAGTTTGATGAGTACGCCGACCGTCTAACACAAGGCTATACGTATGGTTTTCCACCATCTCCTGAATCTCGACTAACATTTCTTGACCATAAATTTAGCCAAGCGATTTTCTTAACTAACTTACTAACTCAGGATGAAAAAGTATTAAAGCCGATAACTGACATTGTCGAGGTTAATAATGTCACTCAATTTCGCCTAATAATTCACCAATCAAAGCATCTCCTAAAGCAAAATAGTAACGAGGAAGAGAATCAATATGTCGAGTTAACTTCAAACCTTACAACCAGTATAAATAATTTAAAGAAGTGTTCCACATGCTATAGTTATGAGGAGTACCAAGATGAGAACCACCCAAATCAGGAGGGTAAATTTGGAGAAGACCTGCATTATCATCTTTACTTAGACTTTAAGGTAAATGAAGAAACCAAAAAGGCTTTTAAATTCTACTTTACTCCTATTGAATTATTTGAATTATTTCAAATTCTTTTGGAATTAGATACTTATGTAATCACAGAAGCGGATAAGAAGCATGTTTATAAGACAAAAAACATCTTTATAAACACTGATATTGTGCCTTATCCACCAGAACATGATAAAATCCTTCGGTTTAAAGATTTAAAAATCACTAAGGATGATTTACCCAAGTCTATTTATACAAAACAGCTCTCTGATGGTGAACACCAGTTATTGCATACTATGGGATTAAGTCTGTTATATAAAAATAAACGATGTTTATTTCTATTAGATGAACCAGAAACGCACTTTAATCCAGATTGGAAAGCCCAGTTTATTTCAAGTATTCGTGAATGTTTTAAAGGTAGCAACACAAAGCAAGAGATGCTTATTACTACACATTCACCATACTTAATTTCAGATAGTAAATCATCGTATGTTCATATTTTTGAGAAGGATGAAAAAACGCAAGAAGTAATATGTCACGAACCCGAATTTCAGACATTGGGTGCTTCTGTGAATAAGATTACAATCCAAATTTTCAAAACTCCTATAACTGTTGGTAATTACGCTCTGGAATTTTTAGATGAAATTGAGAAACGTTTTGAGAAAGGTGAAGATTCTAAAACTCTTATAAAAGAATTGGAGGAAAATTTGGGTGATTCCGTAGAGAAAACTTTATTAATTCATAAACTAGAAGCCTGATAATGTTATTCCCTTATAAATACGTTAACCATGATATTACTAGGTTACAGCAGTGGGTTGATTTTTTATTCCTTCATGTCTGGTGCAATGCTAAAAAAGAATATAGTTTTGATTTATTAGACGGTTGTCCTGAATTAAAAAAACTTGCAGAAGAGGAAGCTTGGAAAGAAGACCCTAAAAAAAAAGCCAAAGACTATATCACTGGTCCAATTTCGGTCATTTATGACATATTTAAAGATGAACTTACACCTACTCAACGTAAGCAAATAAAGCGTTGGTATAAAAGGGATAAACACCTTGAAAAAATATGCAATAATAAACATCTTTATAATCCTCTTTCTCGTGCAGCATTAGCTAAATTTTCAGAAAAGCTGTCTGGTGCAGTTTATGAGTTTTATTATAATCTTTATGAGCATGTTCTAGACCTGGCAGTAGTTAGAAATCAGAATGGGACGCTCGAAAATCATTACCAGGATTTCATTAGGGTGAATACAAAAGGCGTCTGTCCATTCTGTGGTTTAGCTCCAATGCGCAGTTATGAAATGGATGGTCATGAAGCCTATGACCATTACTTGCCAAAAGAACATTACCCTCTTGCATCAATTAATTTCAAAAATCTAGTTCCAAGTTGTCATGCGTGTAACTCAACGCATAAATTTCGTCAGAGTCCTATTTTTAATAATGAAACGAACAGAAAACGCAAGGCATTTTATCCATATTCCATTTCCAATAATGATATTGAGTTAAAAATTGATGTCGATTTCAAGAACTATAAAATATATGAACATAAACACATATCAATTGACTTTACATCTGTTAAGGATAAAGAGCAGGTCAAAACTTGGAAAGATGTTTATAAGCTAGAAAAAAGATACAAAGATGAATTAACAAATGAAGGTGCTGGTAAGTATTGGTTAGTAAAGCTAATTGAGGAAATGGAATTTGAAGATAGAAAGAGGGAACTAAAGCGATTACCTAAAGCTCTGAAAAATTCAAAGTTTAAAGATAAGAACTTCCTTAAAGTACCTTTTCTGTTAGCATGTGAGGAAAAAGGGCTACTTTGATTTAAATATTAACCACAAAAATGTTTTTTTCCTTCTGTAATACTTTTTTACAGCACCTACACAAAAGATAGTATGAAAACATCTCAACTACTAAAAATACTACCTGACGAAAACAAAAAAGAATTTATCAAGGATTATTATAATCAAGTCAAAGAAGGATTGAAAGAATCTAATACAACAGCCTGGAAGTTCTGTTTCTACTCCATACTTATTGTGTTATTATATTATGCTTTTGATGCGGAATTAATTAAGAAGATATCGTTGGGGCGTATATCTGTCGAGGATTTTAAATTGGTGCAAATAGCTACTCCTTTGGTATTTACATTTTGCTATTATCAATTGTCATTGAATTTAGTGAGATATAACGAACTACGAGTTCAATATGATTCCTTATTATTTTATTTCACAGATGATTGCTCATTAAAAGAAAAGCATAGGTTAATGCATTCAAGCATTCTTCCAATTAATCAATTAGATATTATATTGGACTACTTCCTGGCAACAAAAGTAATCTGGAAAATAATTATTGGCATATTAGCATTAGTACCTGTAATTGCCATATTTGGTTCTGCGCTTTATTTTATTTATCTCACATTAATTGACTTGCCTTTTAAAGAACTACCTATGGTTTCATATGGAGTAGCCTCTATAGCAGGTTTCTTATTAATTGTGACTTTAAAAATTACAGGAACTAGTAATGCAAGAATAGATCAAGACAGGAAGATGTTAAAGGAATTTATAGAGAAAGAAAGTAACTAATGCTTTTATCTATAGATATAAAGAACAAGAATTGTATTTAGAGTTATGCTTAATATATTCACAGAACCAGACGAAGATATATTTCAAGAAGTCAATAGTGACCCTCTTGGAATACGGGTAATATGGTCTGATTATGGTCGAAGGATATTTGGTAGTAAAATAACAACCGTAGCAACAGATATAAGGAACTATACACTTAACCTATTTCATCACTGGCTAATAAAAGAGTTTATTGAATCTAATCCTGAGTTATATACTCGAACATTAAATAATTTTAAGGTGTTGCGAACTAGAGAAATGTTTGTTGATGGATTGTTAATGTATTTGGAAGATATCTGGGTTCATTCCATGTACACAGCACCGGATAATGATGTTGATAAAGGTGCTGTTTTAGGCATTAGTAAGGCAAGTGAGTTTCATAATAATGGTAAAACAATTGATCTTGAGATAGATCCCAATGCAGGAATTCTTGTTAGGCAGCGAGGTTTAGGTGTAAATGGACGTTATAAAGGACCTTTTACAGCTATGGATATCATGACTCGTTCTTATACTTACACAAATAATTGGGACGATATTAATTCATTCTTTTCAAATAAGCAGGATTTTCAAAGGTTACAAGAGTTAATCATCGGTAGGGTTAAATCTATTCTACAGAGTAACAAGAATAAGGAACAGTGGTTTGATGTTGTAGATGAATCACAAGAAATAATACAATTATATAGATCTTGCTTTGGGAAACATCAACAAATAGCAGAAAAGTCAAAGGAGATTTGGATTAAACTTCTAGGATTTGATCAAGGAGCTGCAGGTGAATTATTCTCGATTGTTAATAATTCAAAAGAGTCTGGTGTTGAGGATATAATAAAACAAGCGCTTTCTGGATCATTGTCTGATAAAGAGAAAGGATTACTTAAGGATGTTCTATTGATAGAGCCTTTTTTAGTATGGACAACTAAATTTTTCGAAGCTATTCAATACATTAAACACAAAAATGTTGGGCAAATTGTTGAGTATGTAAAAAATGATCTTGAACAATTCAAGCAGGCTTTATTGGAGAATTTAGAATCATTATCAGAACCTGATAGAATAAATGCACGACTGGTAAAGATGATAGCTGTATTCAAAAATAATACTATTGAAAATGCTATTCCTGAATTACTGAAATATCACACTCAGGTTATGAAAGAAAGAGATGCATTCCCTTGGGTTGAAGTGGATGGCGATAGAATTATTCATTCCACACCAAGTAATGCTTTAGAAGATTATGATCGAAAAGAATGGAAAAACAACTATTATATTTTTGCATTAATGAGTTTTTGTAGAGGATTTAAGAACAATGAAGCTGTATAAAGAATTTACAAAAGCAATATCAGAGTTAAATACCTTAAAGTTGGTATTAGCAACTACTTTCAATTTAAGCAATCATTTTATTGAGAAGTATTTTCTGTCTGCAATAACACGAAAATCATACAATGAAATTCGCACAATATACGATATTGAAAGTGCTGTGTTGGAGTTAAGAGACCAGGAATGCGATTTTGTTGTTTTTCATGATTATAGAGCTGTAAGCAAAACGCATTCCAAACGAATTGCGACACCTTTTATTCCTATCGATCCTTCTCGGTTTGGGAATCAATTTAGTAAAGGCGTTTTTCATCCCAAAGTTACACTACTAATTGATGTCGATTATAAAGCTAAAATTGTTGTTGGGTCAGCCAACTTAAGTGTTGGTGGTTATGGTAAAAATGTTGAGTCAGTATCTATTAAAACGCTTGAAAATAAAAAAATAGTAGAAGAGGTTTTTCAGTTCTTTACAGAACTTCTTCTTGATACAAATGATTGTTTAGAATATAATAATCTGGAAGAAGTGAAAAATAAGGTACTTGCGAATTGTACCAATACTGTAGATGATGATTTGCAGTTCGTATCTTCTATTTCAGGAGCTGAAGATCAAAGAAAACTTTTTGATGTATTTAATACAAATGCGGAAGAAGTGCATGTGTGGTCTCCATATTTTTCCGATAATATAACCTCTCTTTATAATGACCATTTCAAAAGTTTTGAGACAAAGTTGAACTTAATTCCGGACTATTCATTGGGTAAAGTCAGAATAGCAGAATCTATAAAGAAAGAAATTGATAAAATAGATAATTTATCCTTTGGTAAAGACTTAGGATTGAAGTTAAGAAAGTTTGATAGTCCATCATTACAACATGCAAAGGTTTGGTTAAATACCGGTCAGGTTGCTATAGGATCATGGAATTTTACATCATCCGCTCTAAACGTTGGAGATAATGGTGTAAATAATATTGAAGCTGGTATTATACAGGCGATAAAACCTCAAGAACGAAAGAGTTTAATAAAAAACATAGAGAATTTTATCCCGGCTTATTCAAGTTCAGAAGATTTAAAGTTGGATAAAGCAATGATATTGAATTCATATAGTTCGATAATTACTCTTTCATTGGATTGGGATACATTCCGAATCTCATTCTATGATAAAGCCGAATTTGAGAATTATAATATTGATGAACTATTAGTTAAGTTGCCAGATACTGACAAGAAAATTAAGCTATATAAATTAAGACTAGGCTATTTAGTTAAAGATGTAAAGAGATATCTGAAGGACAGGATGTATGAAGTTTATAACTTGAATGGAGAAATCGTATATCAAGCTTCATTTGTTGAAATAAATGGGTCGTATAGAATAGCAATTGGTTTTGAAAATCTATCTGCTGTCTTGCAAGCGTTAATTTTGAACACAGGAGACGACCTGCCTGATGGAGGTGGAGTAAGATATCCCGTTGATGATGAACTGAGTGATGATGAAAGAATAGGAATAGCAGATGTTCCTGATACATATATAGGTGCTTACTTTGTTTTGTTCTATGCAATGAAGAATTTGCGAAATAAGATTAATGCCTGTGAAAACAAAGAGCAATTAAAGAGAGTGACTCGATCTTGTTCCGGTAATCTTTTGGAAATAAAACAGCATATTGAAGATCAGTTTCAAATTAATATAGAAGAACAATTGCATGGTCAGGAGAATAAAAAGGCATCATCATTAGTGTATAAATACTTTCTTTATAAAGAATACAATAGCGTTGTGCGTTTGCACAATAAAAAGAACCTTCTTCCAAAATTAGATCCTATTAAATCGATTGAAGATTTTAAGAAGTTAACTCAGGCACAAAAAGAATTTATAAAAAATGCTTATGTCTGATTCAGGAGAAGTGCATATTGACCCAGATATAGAGAAATTCTTTTGTTTCGAAAGAAACAATCAAGACTGGCAATATTCTGCGCAAAAACATGAGCAAACCATGCCGGATATTCAGGCTAAGGGTGTGCATGACATTAAAAAAATATTAAAAACACATGATGTAGCATATCTGGCAGATGAAGTAGGAATGGGAAAAACCATTCAGGCTTTAGCTTATTGTACTTTAATTTGGAATGAAAATCCTGATGCAAAAATATTAGTGATTGCACCACGGACAGAAGTTGCAAAAAACTGGCAGAGTGAATATCTAACATTTAAAAGAGAACATTGTAAAAGCTATTTGTCGGATAAATTAATATTTCCAAAGCTAAACTTCTCCGACAATCTATATAAATTATTAGATTGTATTTCAGAAAAAACAAATCAGTTTTTTATTGCCAAGACAACTTCTTTTAGTGCACTAACAACAGAAAATATTGATTCTACAAGAGCTCGTAATATTAGAAGGTTACTGCCTGGTGTTGTCGAGACAAATAATGCTGAAGAAATCGGACGAGCTATTAATAGCGCTATTAAATCAAAAATTAATCAACATGAGACTTCATTTGATTTATTGATTGTAGACGAGGCTCATTTCTTTAGGAGGTATGGTTCTAAAACTCAAAAGGATCTTTCTGCAAAAAGTATACTCGAAGGCTTAGCGAAGAAAACGCTTTTATTAACGGCTACGCCAAATCACACTTCTAGTTTGGATATAAAAAACATATTAAAGTATTTTATACCAGAAAATGAACATGGAAAGCTGGAACTGGAAAGTATAATTAAAAATCAGATAGTTCGAAGAAACCGGAAACTTCAGAATAAAGAGAAGTTCGAATATAGAGAAGAGGAAGCTTCTGTTGCAGAGC
>NZ_CEXQWX010000081.1:0-6499 GCF_982718395.1 Carboxylicivirga sp. | reverse complement strand
GCAGAGAATGCCTCAGACTTAAGTAAAGGAAGGCGATTGCTAAATTATTTAGAGGGAACTGAATTTATTCCAGTCGAAAAGATTGATGAACCAGATGATGAAAATAAACAAACAATAGGAAGCGATTTTCATAATGGTAATGACGCGGAAATACTTCAAGAATTAGTTGAAGAATATAAGTTTAGGTTCTCTCATATTAATAATGGAACGCCTTCACACCCTAAGTATGATCAATTGTTGGATTATATATCTCCTGGAATCAACAAACAAAACTTAAAGTACTTAATTTTTGTAAGGAGAATTCCATCTGTAAAGGAAATTGCTAAACGATCAATAAAGAAATATGATCATTTTCTTATTCAAGTCTTTAATGAGGTAAGTGGTGAGGATCTTAAGCTGGAATATGACTTAATTAAAAGAAGGAATTTTGATAATATGTTCTCAGATAATGATTTAGAAGAAGTAGCAACAAACTTTCATAATTCAGAAGAAGATACTGATAAAACAATTCCCAATTCATTGTTCTTAGATTTATTTAAGATAAAAAAGGGGCACGCAATAAAAGCTACTGCAGCAGCAAATTTTCGACTAAGCTTATTGAATCGCTATAATTCACCATTTATTATTTTTTTTCAGCCCATTAATGATTTATGTAAACCAACGTCCGGTTTCTTAATAACAAATTTGAAAAAACGTATTTCATCATCAGGAAAAAGCACAAATAAGGATGACTATTTGTCTTCAATAGAAGAAATAAAAGATGTTGAATTATCATATAAAGGAAAAGATAAAATTGAAGATCACATACTTCCAACGGATAAAGTTTTTGAATATAATACATTCTTGAATATTATATGGGATTATCTGTCAGTTAAAGCAAAAGAGACGTATATATCCTTTACTGATGAAGAAAAAGAATCATTTTCAACTTATTTAGCCAAAGGTCTTTGTCTTGGTACTCATTACATTGTTGTTTTCTTTGCACTTTATTGGAAACATAAGAAGAAAAAAAAGCGTTCAAGAGAACTTTATTTTTCATTTCTTAATGAGGTAATCAAATATTTAAAAGATGAAAATAATAATGAATTAGTCCATCTTGTAAACGAAACAATTTTGACCTTTGAAGTTGTATACAAAAAAGCATTTAGCCTGAATGAAGATGATCTTTATGATTATATGTGGGATGAGTTTAATAATACGCAACCTGCATACCCATATTCGGCAGGAACGAAGAATGAACGAATTCGTAAGTGCTTTAATACTCCTTTTTACCCTAATCATTTAATTAGCACTTCAGTTCTTCAAGAAGGAGTAAACCTTCAATACTTCTGTGATGAAGTAATTCACTATGGTATGGCTTGGACTCCTGGAGATAATGAACAAAGAATTGGAAGAATAGATAGAATGTTTGGTTTGATTGATCGGAATTTAGAAAAGAATAATGGAGATGCATCCTTAAAAATTCAATACCCTTTCCTTAAAGGGACAGTTGACGAACAGCATGTTACAAGCTTTATCAAAAGAAAATATTTTGAAGAAGAACTCATTGAAAAGCTACAAAATAGCGAGAAAATAAAGTCAAATGAATTATTTGAATTGGACAATAGTGACTGGGAAGCATATTTAAGAAAGCCTTGCTCAAAATAGTTCTGGAATATGCCAGGAAATATCTCAAAATGAGCACAGCTTCCAATGTATTAGTATTTTAAAAAAACAAATTCGATCAGCTAAATTCAAGAGATAAAGGGTGAAATAGAAGTTTAAATATAAATGGTACTGAAAAAATCATTAAGTTTATTAATTGATTTAGTTTAAGTACTTAGTATCCCAGACCAAAATGAATAGACCTCACTTATATTTTAATAATCCAGTTGAAGGAACAAGAACGTTAAAAGGGCGACCAGGAGGAGGTGGCAATGATGATGACGATAAAGATAAAAGGCCAAAGGATTATCGTTTGATGGCATCTACTTTTTCTGATTGTTTAGTGAAGTATGAATCCGATTACATGGAAAGAGTTGAGGCAAGAACTATTGAAGTTGAGGATCACTTTGACTCTATAGAGCTAAATTTCTTTGCTGGATTTGATGAAGTAAAATTCAAGGCTTACTACATAGATAACTTTGGGATTGAATTATTACGATTATCTCATTTTAACCGAAAAGGATTATTTGCCATTGAAGATGAAGAGAAGTTTGCCTCCTTCTTTCAACAGCTAAATATCTTTATTGGTAATCAGGAGAATAACACGAATAAGCAGTTTGACGCAAAAATAAAGTTTATTAAAAACTTTAAATTATTCTCAACTGACGACCGTTTAGGAAATATTAATAGCTATGCTGTTATCCATTTGTCTTTTATGGGAGTAAACTCATTTATTGAAAATAAAGTAATAATTCCTCAAAAGGAAGAGTTGGCTCTATTTCTTGATGGGCATATGGTTGAGTATGCTTTTGAAGAACAATATGGCGAGGTATATGATATAGATGAAGATCTTCTAAGGACTATTCTTGATAATTTCGATTTTATTTATGCTACATGTTCGGGTTCCGGAGCCATAGTAACACCAAGTAAATTTAATATACCTAAACGTGAATTTGGATTTGACATAACTAATTCTGAAGAAGAGCTCCCTGTTATTGGAGTCATAGATTCAGGGGTGTCATCTCAAACACCATTGTCTTCCATATTAGTAGGTGTTGATGGTGAATATGATACTACAGGTACTGGTTCTTTTAATGATAGTGCCAACCATGGAACAGGGGTAGCTGCCTTTGCGGCTTTAGGAAGTAAATTAATTCCAGGTTATAATGGATCAGTTGAGGCTGATGCAAAAATTTTACCTATTAAAATCATTGATGGTAGCAATGGAGCAATCTCTCAAAAACAAGTTGTTGAGTTAATCCGAGAAGCACACCATAATTATGGTGTTAGAATATTTACTTTAACAATTGGCTATACTGATTTTCCATTGTGTGATAATCAAGAGTTCTCATCATATGCTACAATGCTAGATCAGGTGGCATTAGAGTTGGATATTTTAATTTTTATCTCGACTACCAATCACTTTATAAGTAATTTGAAAATTCAGGATTATCCTGGTAAGTTTCAGGTTGGTAATGCTAATATTGCACCACCTGCAGAAAGTATGAATAATATTACTTTAGGTGCAACTGCCAATAATTTTAATGCTAATGGTGTTTATGGCCTTGCTGGGAACCAAAATTATCCGGCATTATATTCCCGAAAGTTTCATTATGATTTTGAGAATAAAGATGTTTTTAATCAAGCAACAGTAAATAAATATTTAAGTAAGCCTGATATATTAATCGGAGGTGGAGATTATTATGAAACTTCTTTGTTTGGCATGGAAGTTCTTGATGAGCAAGGGAAAACTTGTTTGGAAGTACTTTCTGCTGATTTAAACGAAAGGACATTTTTAGCATTGGGGACAAGCTATTCAACTCCTATAGCAGCAAATATGGCTGCCAAATTGCTTAAAATATATCCAGGTATAAATATGCAAAGTGTTAAGGCACTTTTAATCAATGCATCTGATGAAATAAAATTAGGACAAGAGTTTGATGCTTTCTCAAAAGCAATGCACAAGCGAATAACAGGTTATGGGGAGTTAAATAATCAAATTTTATTTTCAAATAATAACGAGGTAACGATGGTTATTGAGGATAAGGTTTTGGTTGATGAAATAAAACTGTTTCCTTTAAATCTTCCGGATTACTTGAATAGTGCCGAGAGAAAAAATGGACTATTGAAGTTTACAACTACTTTATGTTTTAAATTCCAACCTAAAACTGATAATCAATTATCGTATTGTCCTGTTCATCTTACATTTGCCATAGGTAAAAATGTGGATATTGAAATATCACATATTGAAGAACGGGAGAATAAGGATGGGGGAATTCGTATGGTAGAAGTTCAGGATGGTTATAATGGCAGTAAAAAGGACAAGTATTGTCTAGGAAATAAAGGTTGGGTACAAGATTTTTATTATAGAGAAAAGATAGTTAGTAACGTACAGAAGCATTCGTTTAATGTTAAGCGTCAGGATATTATCGATGAAGAAAATACTTTTAAAGTAGCAGTCAATGCAGCGTTTCATAAAACTATGACTGATGCAAATAAAGAGGCATTTGAACGTGAGATTCCTTTTAGCTTGATTATCAAAATAGAACAACAACCTTTGAAGGACGAAGAACTGGATTCTTTGTACGAAGGATTAATGGCTGTTAATGAACTAGAGATTATGGGTAGAATTGACCTGGAAGCAGATTTGGAAAGCTAAAGCAATTATTGTCTATTATTTAGTTTCGGGTTCTTTTTCCTTTTCAAGAAGAGGCTTTAAAATGTCAGTATTGATATAGTACTCTTCTTTGTTATTAGTATGACTGTCAAACAAGGTCCTTTTAATAGCTGTTAATATAGCCTTTTGAACTAGATAATACGATAAGCCCGCAGATAATTTAACAACCTCGTTTAACTCCTTTTTTGTTTTGAATTTGAAAGGTGTCTTCGAAATAGTTTTATCAATTAATTCAGATAGCTGTTGCTTATTAGGTAGATCAAGATTGACTTTTAGATCAAACCTTCTAAGTAAAGCATCATCTAACATTTGTAATTGGTTAGTAGCCGCTATTACAATACTATCTTGAGGTAAATAATCAAATAACTGAAGAATTGTATTAACAACCCTTTTCATTTCCCCATGATCCTGGCTGTAATCCCGAACTTTACCCAAAGAGTCAAACTCATCCAAGAAGATAATACAATTTTCACCTGATGCTCTGCGGAATATCTTGGCTAAATTTTTACTTGTTTCTCCTAACTTGGAAGATACGATAGCACCCAAATTAATTACATACATCATTTTATCAAGCTCTCCAGCCAGAACATATGATGCCAATGTTTTGCCACAACCGGAAGGACCGTAAAATAGAATTCGATTAGAAACAGGTAAATCAAATTGCTTAAGAATATCAATACCTTGATGTTCTTTTACAAAGTATTTTAGTTCCTCATGGATATCCTCTGAGCAAACAAGATTTTCAAAGGTATAATCAGAAGTCAGCTTTTCGATAATGAGTTCGTTGATTTCCCTATCGTCTTCACGTAAAAAGTATTTCTTAGAACCTACTTTTGTCAGACCTTTTGATTGTTGACTACGCAATCCTTCTTTTAAAATGGATTGTAACTGCAATGCAAAGTTAGTCTTCTTGGTTTGCCTTGAATAATCTATTAGCTTATTCAACACTTCAAGAAGTTGTTCTTGATCATTCTCAAGACCATATCTAGCAATATCCTTTATGTAATCAAACTGACTCATTTGGGCACAAATGTACTTATAAAGATAATATATTAACGCACTTGAGGAAAATAAGTTTGACTAGAAGTTCTTATCGTATCAAAATTATTGTTAGATATTCAGATTAACCTCTCTTCTAGCTGACCTTTCCATGTTATAAACCCCTTTTTATCATCTGAATAGTCATGAAATATCCTACTGAAGTTTTCTGGTTGATTTTCAAGAAAGAACTGACGGCCTTTATTACGAATGATGTTTAAGTCTTTATTTATTGAGTTGAGACGTTCATTTAAATTGGATTTATCAATGTGCCAAATATAGGTGGCTTCTTCTGTGTTTAGTGTTTCTGCAACTATATGATATTTTTCTTCACCTTCTAGTAGGAATACAAAGGAAAAAGGAAATAAAATAAATCTAATTTTGAGGATGTTAGAGAGATGGTGCTTTAGCAGGTATTTAATTTGTCTGTAATGTTTAACCGATTCATCTTTAAGTATCTCGTTGATTAATTCTTCTTCAGAATTGTATAGGTTATTTCCTTCTTGAAGATCTGTTAGATCTACAATATTTGTTTTGTTGGGCTTTGATCCCAATATATTCTTGTTTAAGAATTGAAACTTAACGCTCTCGATTATTCCTGAATTAATTCGGTCAATATCTGTTGATGTGGCATCCTGAGCAATTAATCTACCATCTTTAAACTCAGCATAAATATTAGCTTCGATATTTCTGATATTTAACTGCTTGGCAAAATATGATTTTAAGATGGGAATATGGAAGAGCACAACGTGTGTTTGAAATAACAAATATCTTGGGACTTACTCACTCGAAGCTATATCAGACTTTGCTTCTTTGGCAATTATTCAGTGAAGTAGAAGTAAAAGTGATAATTATTTCGTGATGGGCTCTGACCTTGACTCGTATGTCTGCACTTTCAAAACCAATTATTTCTAAGACAGCATCCTTTAACTGTAAACCGTTCTATTTTTACCTAAGTTACACACAGCAACGAGGCTAATATTTGCCAAATTTTAAGAGAATTTTAAGAGCATATCCGAGGTTAAGCCGGTTTTATAGAAAATATAATCCTCTGGGTTGAAAATTTGTAAATACAGCACATGTACAGGTTAATGTTGTTACCTACACCGAATAATATTGTTCGGTTCTCTAGACGGCAAA
>NZ_CEXQWX010000080.1:0-27247 GCF_982718395.1 Carboxylicivirga sp. | reverse complement strand
CCACTTGGCATCCGTGCCAAAACATTATATTCCAACTGGTATATGCCATTTCAGAAGGCCGCTAAAATTGTTATTACCAACAAAAGCCAGCGAGGAGTAAAGTTAAAGAGTAAAGTAAACACAAAGAAACATAACTTAATGCCAGAAACACATGGTTATTTTCATGTGAGTTGGCATAATGGGCTCAAAGAAATTGAAGAAGAACGTTGGCCTGACCGTTTCCTGCTGGACTTAAACGGGAGAGGGCGTTTCTGCGGTATGATGCTCACAGTTTACAATCCACTTAGCGGACTGGAATATGGTTATGGATTAAAAGAAATGTTTGCTTGCTGGTGGTGGGGCGAAGGTGATGAAAAGTTTTATGTGGATGGAGAAAAATTCCCTTCAACTTATGGTACTGGCACCGAAGATTATTTTGGGTATGCCTGGGGCTGGCCAACAGAATTTACCAGGCCTTTTAATAACCAAACCTTTACAACCGCAGAAGGAATTGAAGAGTCGGAAGAAAATGCAGCGCACTATGTAAAAAATGGTAACCGGGTTGTTTCTATGAACCGTTTTCAGATCGCCGATAATGTGCCCTTCCAGAAGTCGTTCTTTGCAACTTTAGAGCAATATTACCCGGACGAACGCCCCATCATGTATCAAACAGCTCTTTACTATTATCTAAATAATCGATAAAAGATAGATCTGATTCATAAACAGATAATTGAGCATAAAAAACGTTGTTGGTAAATCATTAAAAAATGAGTTTAAGACGGATTGTTATGATAAAAATGAGTATGCGGTTGGCAATAACTGTTGTAGTTTTACAAATAGTATTTGCTTGTTCAAATCCTGCAAGAAAGGTTCTAAAAATTTCTGACGGATATGAAATATCCAATGAGCGGGTTAAAGTAGTTTGCATGGTAAATGAGGATAGAGAGATTGAGCAGTATTTTTACGCTATAAACAAAGAGGGTTTATTTGTTGAAGTTGCAAAAACGTTTAAGCCAGATTTTACAAATATTAGCACCAGTGATATTGCCAGAATTTATGATACATCATGGTCTGTCGAAAGGTATCTGGTATCTGAGTTTGAGGGTGCAATTTCGGCGGGAAAGGATGGAAATAGTATTATAATCACAGGAAGAAAAGGAGATGTTCATTTAACACAAAAAATAAGTCTGAATGAAGATGGAAAAAGCTTTCATATTGAGGTCAGTTGCGAATTTCCTAACGAAGAAAATCAAATCGATTACCTATTAAGTACTTACGAATATAATTTAGAGAAAGCACCGTTTTTTATTCATACGCCGGGATTAAAGTTTGACAACGAAGAATCTCAACAACATCGTTGGAAAATTATTGATTCACAGGATCAGGTAATAGGTGACCGTTCTTATCATTCACCGGCTATAATATTACAGGAAGAATCATTGTTTGCAGCTTTGGTTCCTGACTTAGAACATATCAATAAAAGTAAGGTAGTTTCACCTGATGCCAGACGTACTGGGTGGATTAAAAAGAATCATTTTCAGGTAGACGTTGTGGAGGAAAATTTCACTTTACCGACAGCTTTAGATTTAAACGTTAAAAGTGGCTTAACTCCAAAGCCGGTTATGGCCTATGGATATATGGATGCCATTATATCACACCATATCCGTTATAACAGGTTCAATGACGAAAGCATGTTGCGTACATTCAAAGGAAAAAAACTGGAATATGCTTTTGATCTTGTGCTTGATGCTAGTGCCAGAGATTACACTAAATATGGCGATGTGGCAAAACTAATCTGGGAGAAGCACGGCCATGAGGAGTTTAGGAAAGGTAGACATTTAGCCATGCCCTTTGAAGAATATCACCGCATTGTTGACAGCATTACATTCAATCCGAATGAAAGGAAGGATATTGATATACCACTGCAAGGCCATGAAAATACAGGTTCGTGGTTACAATGGGAAGATAAAAACGGGGTGAAAATGGGAGGCTACCGCTCGGCTATTAATCATCACAACGACGAACTTCATAACTCACAGTTTTGGAATAACGCACGTGAAGCAACAGGTTTTTGGTATTGGGGTAACATATTGAACTATGAAAAAGATATTGACCGGTCACGTCGAATAATAAACTGGTGCTTGGACGCTCCGCAAAATGAGAATGGCTTATTTGCTACTTTTTATAAAGCCAACGAAAGGCGTTGGGCACCACAGTTTTCCGATCCAATGCACGGTAAAACCCGCTTCTTTTTAGATGACAGTGATAGTTATGATATTTCCATTATGAGCAAAACAGGAGCTCATTTACTACACTATTATATGAGCTGTGAACAGGATGAGCGCATTATCGACTATTTGCAGCCTTATGCTGAATGGTTGCTGACAGTAATTGATGAAAGGGGTGCTGTACCTACCTATGCTTCTAAAGATATGAAGCTTTCTGATATATTATTGTATTCAGCTCAGCCGGCTTCTTCAGCCTGGTTTTTAGCTGAATTTTACAATGCGACTAATCAAGGAAAGTATTTAAAAGGTGCTGAACGAATTACAGGTTATCTGTCAAAAGAAATAATCCCTGAAGCGAAATGGATTGATTCAGAGCAATTTTACTCATGCGGAAACCGTCCTTTATTTTTCCAACGCGACATTGTTCAGAATCAGATTGCCAGGGGTAGTTTATGCATTATGTGGGCTGTAGAGGCCTATCAAGCCTTGCATGAAGCAACACAATCGGAGCAATACCTGAAAGAAGGTGAGGCCTGTGTAGATTATTTAACTTTCTTTCAGTGTTCATGGAATCCGCACTATGTGTATACTGCTTATCCTTTTGGCGGTTTTAGCGTTGATAATGCAGATTCAGGAACCTATCTGGATGCACGTCAGGCCGATGTCGTTAAATCGTTTATTTATTTCGGTAAAGCATTAGGACGTCAGGATTTGTTGGAAAGGGCAGTGGCAGCTGCACGTTCATCAATTGTGCTAATCAATCACCCATTGCATGAGTCTAATGGTATATACGAACATACCAATATTTATCCCTTTGGTTTGGGACCTGAAAATATTGATCATGAAGCCTATCCACAATCAGCCATGCGAACACATCCTAGTTGGGGTGAAGGATCAGGCATTTATACTGGCTTAGCCGAAGCATTAAGGGGATTAGGAAGTCTGTATGTTAATTTGGATAAGCAGTTAGCTGTAGGTGTTGATGGATTGATTATTAAAGAAATACAATACCATTCAAATTATGCAGAATTGAACATAGAAAGTTGCTTATCTGAAAAATATCTTGTCGAGCCATGGAAGAGCAACTATCGAGTTAAGATTAAGGTGGATGGACAGGCAGATTATCTAATCGTTAATGGGATACAGTTCGATGTGGAAAATAATGAGGTTGAACTGGATATTACAAAAATTATAGAATTATAATGAGAAAAATGGGCTTTAAAACAAGGACTAAGGAATGTTCTCGGATAGTAAGAATATTATTGGTTTTAACAGTTATGATGGTCAGTGGCAATGCTACGGGTCAAAATAAATACGGTCATGTTATACCAGAAACGAAAGATTTGAGTAAAACATGGAAAGAATCATTATTGGATAAAGGTGTACAAAAAATCTATAGGGGTGAAGAACTAAAAACCATTGGTATGCCTGTTGGGGGAATTGCTGCGGGTCAACTTTACGTACGAGGCGATGGAAGCCTTGCTTGTTGGTGGATTGCTAACAATGCATATAACACGGGTTATGGTATTGACAGTTTGTTGAATTTTGAAACGGCACAAGGGCCCTGGAAAGTATGTTACCAAACATTTGAGCCATTTAGTTATTTCAAGCAAGGATTTAATGTTGAGGTAAAGTATGGTAATAAAAGCATCAAAAAGCAACTGAGTAAAACAGATTTTGACAATATAGGCTTTATAGGCGAGTACCCGATAGCAAGAGTATTATACGAAAACAAAAAGAAGAAACTTCCGGTAGCAATTGAAATGGAAGCTTTTTCTCCATTTATTCCGCTTAAGGCTCGGGAATCGGCGAACCCGGCAACTGTACTTAAGTTTAAGCTTAGTAATACATCTAAACAAACTGTTGAAGTAAACCTGACAGGTTACATTCAAAACATGGTAATGGCTGATCTAAAACACAAAGTGAAAGGGCAAATCCGTAATAAAAATGTATCTGCAGAAGGTAAAAATAGCTTATACATGGACTTTGTGCCCAATGATAATAAGCTAAAAGATCACCCTTATTATGGAAACATGTCACTTACCATTTTAAATGGAAATGAAGTGGTTAAAACGGATGAGCAAGCAACAATATTAAGCCCCGTAACAGTCAAAGAATTAGGCGAGGAGTTGGTAGGGAGCGTAACTAGCGTTTTGGAATTAAAACCGGGCGAAGATAAAGAGCTGGTGTTTTTACTTACATGGTATTTTCCTAACCGTCCTAAAGAATACGGTGATGGAGGAAACTGGAACCAGGCTATACTTACCAAAGGCCCCATTCGTGGAAACATGTATGCCAATTGGTATAATTCCTCATTGGATGTAGCAGATTATATATCTGAAAATTACGAGTTGTTAATGACAGAGACTTATAAATTTCATGATAGCTGGTACAATCAAATGAACTTACCCTATTGGTTAAAGCAGCGTATTATGATGCCGGTTTCAACTCTGGCTACCGAAACATGCCAATGGTGGGCCGATAATAAATTCTGGGCCTGGGAAGGTGTTGGTTCGTGCGTTGGAGTCTGCACTCACGTATACAACTACGAGCAAGCCATTGCACGTTTGTTTCCATCGCTTCAGCGTAACATTCGGGAGAAAATAGATTTTGGTACTTCCTATGGTGATGACGGTTCAATTGCCGCCCGAAACGGTGCTCATGGAGTTTGGCTGGACGGACATATCGGAGCTATACTTAAATCTTACCGCGAATACTTATTGTCTAAGGATAAGCTTTTCTTATTGCGCAATTGGGCCAAGATTAAGAAAGCTATGGATTACGTGATAGAATTGGATGGTGATTCAAACGGTATTTTGGAAGGTAAACAGTCCAATACCTACGATATAAGTTTTATGGGACCTAATACGTATGTAGGAGGTCTGTATCTGGCGGCTTTAAGGGCAGCTTCCAAAATGGCTATGGAAATGGGTGAAGATGACTATGCTTCATTATGCGATAACTTATTTAAAAGCGGTAGTACGTTATCAGCAGAACGCTTATGGAATGGCCATTATTTTATTCAGGATGTGGATTTAAAGAAGTATCCAAAGAACCAATATGCGCAAGGCTGTTTAAGCGATCAGATGTTCGGACAAACCTGGGCACATCAGCTTAACCTGGGCTATATATATCCGGAAGATAAAGTGAAAACAACATTAAATTCTATCTGGAAATATAACTGGACGATGGATGTTGGTCCGCATACTAAAAGATTTGTACCAGAACGTTATTATGCCCTTGATGGAGAGCCCGGTCTTTTGAACTGTACGTGGCCAATTAGTGAGCATCTAAATGAAAATGCAGTGCGTTATCGCAATGAAGTATGGACCGGCATTGAATACCAGGTAGCCACTAATATGATCTATGAAGGTATGATTACCGAAGGACTTTCACTCGTAAAAGCTGTGCACGAACGTTATCGACCAGAAAAGCACAACCCATGGAACGAAATAGAATGTGGGGATCATTACGCCCGGGCTTTGGCTTCATGGGGAGTACTGATTGCTTTGGAAGATTTCTTTTATAATGGCCCGAAAGGAATTATTGCTTTTGCCCCACGGGTCAACAAGAATGATTTCAATGGCTTCTTCACATCCGCTCAAGGTTGGGGAAACATAAGTGTTTCAAAAACAGGAGGAGAACAGCACTACTCAATAGAATTGCACAATGGTCAATTGTACTTAAACGAATTGATTTTAAAAGCACAAAAAGGGAACACTGTAAACATTACTTTGGATAACAATCCGATTAATGCGACTGTCAAATGGATTGGTGATCAGGTTCTGATTAATGAGATGGGACTTAAGATCAGTACAGGGCAAAAAATCAATGTAACCGTGATTAATAATTAGATATAATTTTTGTTTAACCTAATTCTGTATTTTTTATGAACAAATTTTCTTTACTACTGATGTGCATCATATGCTCATCAACTTTATTCGGGCAGATCGGTTATCCCGAACGTAAAACTTTTAGTTTTGTAAGTGGAACTGGAACTTACATCCAAGATTGGAATCCTTCCAATGACAGTGAAGATCACTGGTATCAATCGCAAGTACCGTTAAAAGACAGGTTTGTTTTTACTGCGTCACAAGCAAATCCTTCACTTTCTAATGAAAAAGAATATCTGCTTTGGGCAATTGCTTCTTCAAATCCACATGGTAGTGACGTAATTGGTTGGGCAATTAACCAGATGGAATACCGAGACATGTACTGTCTTTGGGTTGGCGGCGGTGGCCAGTTAGAAATTCCACCAGCTTCACGTATTGAATCGTGTCATAGACAAGGTGTAAAAGTAACAGCTAATATCACATTTGCTGATGGTGTTACTCCATCTCATGCTAGATGGGCTGATTGGACAGGCATGTTTACTAAAGATGCTCAAGGAAATTTTATCCATGCACAAAAGGTTGCTGAAATATGCAAGCATTATGGTGTTGATGGCCTTTCTTTAAATTGGGAAGTCAACAGCATGGTTTCTTCAATGGATGTAACAATTGATGATGGAAAAGAGTGGATTCGGCAAGTACGCTCAGCTGCTGCTAATTTAGGGATGGCAGACTTTAAAGTTGTATTTTATCATGTATGGTACAATAGTGGTTCAAGAAGCTTTGGTATTGGTGAAGTAGATAGTAATTCCGATGCATTTTTTGGACCATCTAACGACATCATTAGTGACCACCCGTTTATTAATTATTGGTGGAACTCAAGTGATATTGATGTCACAGCTAATCACTGTAGTACTATTGGTCGAGATTCAAGAGATGTAATGTTTGGAGTTGCTTTTTATGGTAATGTGAACTATCCTTTCGGTAAAATTGCACACAGCAATGTAGGTTTGGGTTTTTGGGGTGAACCTTATCAAAGCGTTAATTTACCTAATGGTACTACTCTTGAAAAAGAAGTATATTTTAACAAACAGGCCGAATTGTTTATGAGTGGACCAACAAATGATCCTTCAGATGCAACAATCACTACTAGCGCTACTGGAACTCACCCTGGAACATGGGGTATTGCAGCAATGCGCCCTGCTAAGAGTGCTATTCAAACAATACCTTGGCACACAACTTTTTGTACCGGGAACGGTGAAGGATTCAATTATGAAGGTCAGCTGATTCACAGTAAATATTGGAATAACGAAAGTATCCAAACTGACCTGCCAACATGGAAATGGTGGTGGGAAACAGGTGGTTCAGGTCTAACAAGCTATCTGGATTATTATACTTCTTACACCGGAGCCACAAGTATCAAAATCAACGGAGATATTCCATCAGGTGATAATATCCTCCGACTTTTTAAAACTAAATTATTGGTTGATAATACAACAAAAGCACTTATCACATATAAAGTTGATGATACAAATGCAAATGTAGCCAGTCATCTGGAACTAGCTCTGGCATTCGAAAATGGAAATGCTCTAAGTACATATACCAAACTACCTGTTGGAAATACAACTCAAGTTGGTTGGAACACTACTGAAATCGATTTATCAGCTTATGCAGGGCAAACAATTGCAGTATTAAGCATGAATGTAACAGGCCAAACAACTGGTTACGATTTAAATTTAGGCGCAATGTCCATTACCAATAATAATGTAGCAACACCTCCATCACCTATTAATATCACAAGCTCTGATTTAAATACCGCTAGTAATCAGGTTGATGTTAAACTTACCTGGGAATTACCTAATAACCCACGTTATAACGAAGATGCAGGTGTTAATCATTTTGAGATTTACCAGGTTAATGGGGACACTAATGAGAAAAAATTAATGGGCTTGTCACGCGCTCGTGGAATCATTTTAAACGATATTCCTGCTTTAGCTAATAATACTAATCTACAATTTAAAGTTATTTCAGTTGCAAACGATAACATTACTAAAAGCGGTGATACCGGTACTACACTTCCAGATCCAGACCCTACAGTAAAATTAGAAACTGGTACTGTTATGGCAAATGATACCTGGCAAACAATAACGTTGGATAGTACTTATACAAATATGGTTGTAGTGGCAACACCTGTTTACACTTCCATATCTGAAACACCTGGTGTTGTTCGTATTAAGAATGTAACCAGCAATAGCTTTGATGTTAAGTTGCAGACTGGTAATGCTAATGCCATTACTACTGCACGGAAAGTTTACTATTTAACCGTAGAAGAAGGAGTGGACGCCGAAGCAAATCATGGCATTAAAATCGAGGCAAAAAGAGCCACTACTAATGCTACATCATATAAGTGGAATTGGAATGTTGAAGCACGCTCTTATAACAACTCATACACCGATCCCGTTATCGTTGGACAAGTAATGACAGAAAATGACACAGATTTTAGCCATTTCTGGATCAGCAGTAGTTCAGTGAATCCTATTATAAGTAGCGCATTTAATGCTGGTCTTTTGGTTGATGAGCACACTGATACGAGCAGAGCAAGTGAAACCATAGGTTATGTGATTTTTGAAGCTGGTACAGGTTCATTTAATAATCGTAACTACGTTGCACAAAACAAAGCCAACATAACCAGCTTGGAAACAACAAGCTCCGGACATACTGTTACAATGCCAACAAATGATTTAAGTGGTAATTTGTATGGATATGCAACTATTAACGGTATGGCCGGAAGTAATGGTGGATGGGCTAATCTACACACCGATTCTCCTTTAACTTCAACGCATATTAAGTTAGCACTTGATGAAGATCAATTCGCTGATACTGAAAGAAAACATATTGGTGAAACAGTTTGCTACCTGGTTATTGATGAACCAGTAGCGGCACCAGCTGCACCACAATTAAAAGCAGTGTCAAGATCAATTGAAACAGTAGAGGAGGAAAAAGCACCAATTTCAGTTTATCCTAACCCCACATCGGGCACACTTTATATTAATAATGCAGAAGTAAATAGCATTTATCAAATATATAACCTAACTGGAGCGATTGTTATGAAAGGTAAACTAACTTCTAATAATATTAACGTCGGTAATTTACCAGATGGAATGTATTGGATAATAATTCCAGGCGAGAAAGAAACGTTTAAATACAAGTTTGTTAAAAAGTAGGCTAATTAAAAGGGTGTTTTGTAATTCCCTTTAGTTCCTTATTTATAACCGATTTTAAAAAACAATATTGATTTGCTAAGGGGTAAGGCTTAATGTCTTACCCTTTGTTTTTTTATTAAATGTAATGTACTTCCTCAAATTAGGAAGTATTGTGTAATCCATTATCTTTGACCGCATAATTTAGAAGTTGAAGTATGTCTGGTACTTATTTACATGAAGTTGGTGAATTTGATTTTTTATTTCGTAAGTATTTTCCCAGGTTAAGAGCTTTTGCTCGTGTAATTGTTAAAGATGATGAAATTGCAAAAGATATAGTACAAGATTCGTTCATCAAGTCTTGGGAAGAAAGGCAGAATATCGTTGCTAAAACTTTCGAGAATTATTTGTTTAAAATGGTGCGTAACCGATGTCTTAATTATATCAGGGACATGAGGTTAGCCAATGATAAACTGCATGACTTGTTTGAATTATCGTCATGCGAAGAGCTTTATCGCATTGACTTTGTTAGGGACGAGCCGTATATCATATTTGAGAAAGAATTACAGGAAAAGCTTGATAAGGCTATTGATACTCTACCACCCAGGTGTAAGGAAGTATTTATTATGAGTCGCTTTAAAGGAATGAAAAACCGGGAAATAGCTGAGGAGCTAAATATTAATATTAAAAATGTAGAACGTCACATTTCATCGGCTTTAAAAGTTTTACGAGAACACTGTAAATCTCAAGGAGCTATTCTGTTAGTTTTAGATATAATCTCGGAAATGTTGTAAGTTTAATCTTTCAATAATTTTACTTCACCTTAAATATTTTCCATTTCCCACAAGTTAAAAACAGTCATCCATTAGTGGTCTGTTTTGATTTAGAATTGAGTTCTCATTCTAAACTCATACTCATAAGTTGGTTAGACAAATACCAACCTATTTATTGATAAAGAAAAATTAATCTGCATTCTTTTTTTTAAAAAAACTACATCCTATAATAGTCACTAATTCAGTAGATAAGGGTCAGCCGTATTGCGCTATTCAAGGTGTCTGTGTTTAATAACGTTAAAAAAAGTTTACTTTTCATGATGGGTAAATCATACTTCATTGTGTATTACTATTAGAGATCACAACAAGGCAATGGTGGAATACGAAAATATAATTGAGAAATATCTACAGGGGCGTATAGAAAAGGACGAAGCTCAGCGTTTAGGCAATTGGCTGAATCAGGATTCAAAACACCAGGAGTTTTTTGAAGAGTATAAAAACAAATGGTCACCTTATTCATACCAAGATGAAGAAATAGATAGGATGCTTAACATCGTTCGAAAAAAGGTATTTGATAAAAATAGATTTATACATTCCTGGTCAAAAATTGCTGCTTATGCAGCTGTCTTGACAATTTCATTCATTCTGGGTTACCAGTTCCACATAGATAAGCCAGCAGAAACAACAGTCGATTACACTTCTGTTATAACAGCAAATGGGGAAAAATCGAAAGTTATCTTACCAGATAGTTCCGTTGTATATTTAAATTCAGGTTCGCGTCTCGATTATGCAACAGACTTTACTCGCGAACGACATGTTAATCTGCAGGGTGAAGCATTTTTTGATGTTACTACCAATAAGGAGAAGAAATTCACAGTTCAAACTACTAATTATAAGGTAGAGGTACTTGGAACCCAATTTAATGTTGCATCATATACAGGTGAATTATCGAAAACCACCCTGATAGAAGGACGAATTAATGTTCTATATAAAGACAGCTTATTATCTATGACACCTGGTGATCAAGCTATTCTGTCAGACAATAAAATTGAAGTGGTTAAGGTGAATGCTGATGAAGCATCCGCCTGGCATAAAAACCACTTTGTGTTTAATTCAGTATCTTTCTTTGAATTGATAAAGCGATTAGAGCGGTGGTATGATGTCAGGATTGATATTGAAGGAGATGGATTAAATAA
This sequence comes from Carboxylicivirga sp., assembly GCF_982718395.1. NCBI lineage: Bacteria > Pseudomonadati > Bacteroidota > Bacteroidia > Marinilabiliales > Marinilabiliaceae > Carboxylicivirga > Carboxylicivirga sp. The sequence continues at coordinate 16,041 of NZ_CEXQWX010000080.1, read as the reverse complement.
TAGTACCTATTCGGGACGCTTTAAGAACCATGAAACTATTTGGCAAGTGTTAGATGTGTTGGCGGTGAGTGAAGGAATAAGTTATCAACGATTGGATAATCGATATTTAATGATTAAAAAGAATGAATGAAAAATAAAAAAGTGTAAGTGGTGGTAGGACACCATCTTACACTAAGTAGACTATATAATAAATAATCTAAAGACAAGGTAAAATTATGAAAAGAAAATCGTATTGCCAAGGGGGCGGTAGCCCCGGGATTAGAAAACTATGGCTTATTATGAAGGTAACTACATGGTTAATGTTTGGTTTGCTTTGGCAAGTTTCAGCAGCAGGCTATTCACAACAAAAGCAATTAACACATACTTTCAAAAATGCATCATTGAAAGAGGTGTTTCAAATTATTGAGAATAAATCAGACTACTCATTTGTTTATAAGGATGAATTGGTTGATGAAAATTCATCTGTCGTGAACGAAAGCTTTCAGAAAGCTGAAGTTGGCCTGATTCTGAATACCATACTTAAGGATGAAAGTTTGGAATACAGAATGGTTGGTGATGTTATTCTTATTGTTGCCAAACCGGAAATCAATGAGGAATTCCAGGAAGAGGCCTATGAACTGAAAGGAATCGTTAGAGATAAGAGTGGAGAGCCGCTTCCCGGAGTAAACGTTTATGAGAAGAGTAATCCGCAAAACGGAGTGATTACAGGGATAGATGGCAGTTATACAATAAGCGTTAGTTCTTCAGATGTTGTATTAACTTATTCATTTATTGGTTTTGAAGATCAGGAAGTGAATGTTGGGGGAAGATCGGTAATAAATGTGACGTTAGTTGAAGAATTTACCGATTTAGATGAGGTTGTTGTTGTAGGGTATCAGAATAAGCAGAAAGCAAATCTGACGGGAGCCGTCGCGACGATAAGTGCAAAGCAACTGGAAAACAGACCAACACAAAAATTAAGTAACCTGTTAGTGGCAGCTGCACCCGGTTTGCATGTTAGTTATACTAATCAAGGGCGAGTTGGAGGAGGAGATGCCAGTTTCAACATTGGTGGTGCAGCTTCAAAGTTTACAGGAGAGCCTTTATTGGTTGTTGATGGAGTAGCATTCGAAGATATTGATGCACTTGACTATATTAATGCTAATGATGTTGAAAGTATTTCGGTGCTAAAGGATGCTGAGGCAGTAATTTATGGTTCAAGAGCAGCTGGAGGTGTAATTGTAATTACTACAAAACGAGGAAATAAACCAAGGGTTGATGCAAGTATAAGTACTAACCTTACTATTCCGAGATGGTACAGCAGAAAAGAAGATCAATGGACATTTTTTAAGACCATGGAGAATGCGTGGATAGATCAGGGTGATGCGCCAACGTTTAACTTCGCAAAAGTATTTAAGTTCATGGAAGATAATAATATCCAACATGAAGATATTTTTAGAAATGATTTTAAATATGAAATTACTGACGGAGCGCAATTTGGAGATGCTGAGTATTTAGCCTTTGCTCATTATGACTGGTATGATCTGATGTATGATACTGCAATCCGAAATAATTACGATGTGTCAATGTCAGGTTCTACTGAAAATACCAATTATTACCTGTCTTTGGGAATGGTTGATGAAAATGGTATGCTCAACTATGGCACTAACGAAGCAAAAACCTATTACTCAAGGTTAAAATATGAGTATAACCACAAGAATTATTTAACAGTTGGTGTTAACTTAGGTTTACGATACCAAAAGTTAACAGAACCAACATATTTAGATGATGTTCAAAGGTGGGCTTCGTTGCAGCACACTTATTTTATTCCAACAACAAAAACAGGTAATTATGCCACTACATTTGCCAAATGGATGAGCCCAATCGGACTTGCTGTTGAAGGTGGCGATAATCATATCGACAGATATAACGTAAGTCCTACATTTCATGCTGAGTTAAAACCATTTCGGAATTTGTCAATTAAGGCAAATATTACTAAAAACTTTGATCTGACTCAGAACAGAAGTTTGGCATTATCGGTGCCACATTATAACGGCAATGACAAATTAACCCATTATAATATTGTACAGAATAACACTCAGGTTAGAGCTTCGAAACGGCTAAATGACTCATTTGTTGGTAACCTTCTGGCTTCGTATAATGTTAGTATTAAGGATGAACACACCATTAGGGCCATGGCGGGTATATCGCACGAGGAATTTGGTTTTGATCGTGTAACAGCATGGCGAAATAACCTGATAAGTACAGAATTACACTCCTTAAACATGGGAGATACCGAATTTATGTATAATAGTGAAGATCAATGGGAGTACGCTCTTAAATCTTACTTTGGAAACTTGAGTTATACATTCCGCGATAAATATGTTGTTGAAGGTAATATTCGTCATGATGGTTCGTCGCGTTTTAATGAAGGACGAAAATGGGATACTTTCTATGGGGGAGGTGCAGCCTGGAATATTAGTGAAGAACAATTTTTTCAGAACCTGGAAATTGGATTCATTGATTTTGTGAAATTAAGAGGTTCATGGGGACAACTTGGTAACCAAAAAAGTATTGGCTATTATGAATACCTTGCAACAATTAACATTAATCAGTCTAATGCAGTGTTAGGAAGTCCGGGTTCATACCATGAACCACAAAAGGCTTCAAGTTCAGGTTTTCCTGCTTTGGATCTGTCGTGGGAAATAGCGGAAAAAACAAATTTTGGAATTGATGTAACTGCTTTAAATAAACGACTGAATATAAGTGCAAACAAATTTATAACCCGTACCAATAACATGTTCTATAATGAGCAATTTCCTGAAATTTTGGGAGCTACACCTCCAAGAATTAATGGTGCTAAAATGAAAGTTAACGGATGGGATTTCCAGATTAAATGGCAAGATCAGTTAGGAGCTGATTTTAGGTATTTTATTAATGCAAGTGTATTTGATTCGAAATCGCGCATTGTAGAGCTTCCAGATAGCAGAGTCATTGGTTTAGGTGTCAATGATTTCGTTGAAGGTGAAATTTATAAAAGTGTTTATGGCTTTAAGTATGATGGAATTATTCAGAATGAAGAGGAGTTGGCAGCTTATAATGATGCTTTAGAAGGAAGTATTACACCTTATTTACGAGTTGGAGATGCCCGATTTAAGGATATGGACGGAGATGGAGTTTTGGAGCCATTTGCTTATAAAACCGAAAATGGTGAACCAACTGCAGATTCAGGGGATCTTGTGCGTATAGGCGATACAATGCCACATTACATGTACAATATTAATTTTGGATTTAGTTGGAAAGGGTTAGATTTTAGTATGCTATTAGATGGTATTGGCAAGCTATACGTTTGGGATGGTGTAACTGGAGAATATGATGCACCTTGGAGGCAACCGTTGGATCATTATTATGGAAAAACATGGACAGAAGATAAGCCCTATGCTTTCTATCCAAAATTGCATATACGTGGTGGTTCTGTTACTGGTGGTCAGATTAACGGGCATAACTTTAGATGGAGTGATGCTCCATATAAGAGATTGAGTAATGCGTTTCTTGCTATCAAAAATGTAAAAGTTGGTTATCAGTTGCCCACAAGCTGGGCAAATAAGATTAAGACGGAACGCTTATATGTATATGCCAGTGGTACAGATTTAGGATTTTTAATTAACAATATGCCAAGTAAGAGTTTTTATCCATATTCTGGTTTTAATACTAATGTTATGCCAGTTCCAAGTATCGTGGCATTCGGTTTAGATATTAACTTTTAAAATAAGAGACATGAAAAGTAAATATTTATATATATTAATTAGTGCTATTGTCATTTCAATAACTGGGTGTGAGCGGGATCTAGAACTCTATCCTCTCACACAGTTGAGTTTAGGTAGTTTCTTTAAAAATGAGGCCGATTTTAAAATGTATACAAATCGCTTTTATGAGTTTTTGCCGGCTCATGGAGCAATTCATCGAGATGAAGATGCAGATATAACATTTAATTCCTCTGCTGTTAGTAATGGTACATATATTCCTGGCCCTACGTCGAGTTTTTATAATGGTTCCTATGATCAAATAAGAGCTATTAATGAACTTCTTGAAGCAGTTGAAAAAGTTGAAGATGAGAGTTTGAAAGAAAGTGTACAGGTTTACAAGGGTGAAGCTTTATTTTTTCGTGCGTATAAATATTGGCTGTTATATCGCGATTATGGAGGAGTCATTATCGTTGATCGTCCTTTGGGTGTAGAGGATGAGTTACTATATTCAGCTCGCAACACTAGAGAAGAAGTAACAGATTTTATATTAAACGATTTGGACGAAGCTTTAAAAACACCAGTTGGAACATTGTCAGGTCCTGAAAATGTGGGTCGTATTTCAAGGGAAGCTGTTTTAGCACTTAAAGCCAGAGTTGCTTTATTTGAAGGTACATGGGCTAAATACCATGGAACGGGAGCGGATTACAATAATTACTTACAACAGGCTATTGACGCTTCGGAGCAAATTCTCGATGAAGATAAGTACGAACTGTTTGATCGTCGCGATGTACTGGGAGAAGAGAGTTATAGGTATTATTTTACTTTAGAATATGATAGAAAGTCTAACCCGGCTGGCTTAACAAAGGCTGATCAAAATGAAACAATATTAGCAACTATATTTGATCAGACACTGCGCAGTTATTCCGGGATGGTTGTTATGCAGTGGCCAAGATTATCACCTACTCGTAAGATGATGGATATGTATCTTGATGAAAGTGGTCTGCCGATAGCACACGCAAGTTCTGTTTTTGAAGGCTATCAGACGGTAATTAGTGATGATAAAATGGTAGGTGTTAATCACGAATTCGAAAAAAGAGATCCAAGAATGCGCTTAAATACCATACAACCTTTGCAACATTTTTGGTACCATGTGCCATATCAGAGAGATTTTACTGAAACAGATGAAGAGTTACTTGGTACAGGCCAGTTTCATAATGGCTGGAACTCCCAGTCAAGAACCGGCTATGGTGTTTGGAAATGGTGTACTGAAATAGCTAAACCCTATGCAAATGACTATCCTATTATACGTTTGGCTGAGGTCATGTTGATATACGCTGAGGCAACATTCGAAAAGAATGGTGCAATTTCAGACGAAGAGTTAAATAAGTCTATAAATAAACTACGATTAAGGGTTGGTATGCCTGTTTTAAACAACCAGTTTATTACAGATAATGGTTTGGATATGTTATCTGAAATCAGAAGAGAAAGAGCTGTTGAGTTATTTGCAGAAGGTTTCAGGTATGATGATATCCGACGATGGAAAATTGCTGATGATGTGATGGCCAAAGATGTCAAAGGTATGAAGTGGGGCGGAACGATTTTCGAGGATACTTACGAAATTTTTGATCCTGCCGTTGAGCAACAGGTGGTTGAAATTGATAATCGTAATGCCCATTCATATGAATTAGATGGTGATGGGTTTGTTATTGTTGAAGCAGCCGCAATTAGAAATTGGGAAGCTAAGCATTATTTAAAGCCACTGCCACTTCAGGAGTTACAAGTGAATGAAAACTTAAAACAAAATCCGGGCTGGATATCAGTTGTCACCGAATAGGAACAATTTTTTAATTAGAAGAAGGTGTCCGAAAACAAGAAATTATAAAAGGAACTATAGTTAGTAACATTTAATAGCTTTAACACCTCACGTGGCCTTCTCCTTGAAGGAGAGAATATGAGAAAGCACAATAACTAACAGGTTTTATGCGAGGTAGATATATACCAATCTGCATAATTCCTTCTCATGAAGGAAAAAGGTTAGGATGAGGTGATTAAGTTATAGATTATAAGTATGATGGCCATCTACTTTAGTTTTCGGACACCCTCTTTTAAAGGTGACATTTAAATAGAAAAATAATTGCACCTATAATTTTCGATTAATTTATTATATCCTTCGACCTATATAATAGATCATAATAAGATGGATTTGTATCCATTCACCATGCAAAAGGCATCGCATTTTATACGAACATTGAATTCCACTTACTATTTGATTCTTAATTACTAACCTGATCAAATGTTGTTGGAACATAGATAACAACAGAGGTCAGAAAATAAAATTGAAACAAATCTCTAATTCTTTTAATTAAACCTGGAAAAATGAAAAAAACATTACTATTATTATCATTACTGTTAATTGGTATTAGCTTTTATGGGCAAAGTATATATGAAGATACCGGTCAAATGTCATTTAGATTTGAAGAAGGCTCTAATTATATTCAGGATTGGAATCCTGCTAATGTAGCAGATAATGAATGGAGAAAAAGTAGAATTCCCCTTGCCGATAGATTTATTTATACGCCGTCGCAAATTGATCCTTCCTTGAGTAATTATCGAAAGTATATTTTATGGGGAATGCTGCCATTTCATACAAGAACCGCTGACAATTTTAAGTTGAATGTGACTCATATGCCACAATATCGAGATATTCATGCATTATGGGTTTCAGGTGGTGGATTCTTAGAATTACCTTCTCCTTCAATGGTAGATGGGTACCATAAAAATGGAGTAAAAGTGACGGCAAATATCACTTTTGCAGATGGCACGAGGGATTATGAAAATAGATGGAAATCTGTATTTACGAAAGATGGTAATGGTAAATTTATTCATCCTGCAAAAATTGTTGAAATATGTAAATATTATGGCTTAGATGGATTATCGATAAATTTTGAAGTGAATTCAATGTCTTCGGCTGTAGATATAACTGCCAGTACATGTATTGAATGGATGCAGGCTATTCTTGAAGAGGCTGAAACACAAGGAATGCCCGACTTCGAGTTAATTAAATATTGGGTTTGGTATGACAGTGGAACCAGGAGTTGGTACATTAAAGGGATCGACTCAAGCTGTGATGACTGGTTACATTATAACAATAAGAAAACATCTACAGCTGCATTTCTAAATTATGAATGGAATAGCAGCGGCTGTAGTACCTCTACGAACCATCTACCAACTTTGGGAAGAAGCACATATGATAATTTTGTTGGGGTATCATTTTATGGAGATAAAACCTGGGATTTTGCTGCTGCTAAGTCATACCCCGTGAGCTGGGGATTTTGGGGAGAACCATTTTTGAAATCCAATGAAGATCCTTTTGTTATGCCCGCTAATCCATCAGATGTTGACGAAGAATTGCATAGAATTGATCAGTACATTCGATTGTTTAGTGGTCCTACTAGTAATCCTAAAAATGCATCGAATGCATATGCAACATATACACCTGCAAAGTTTGGTGCAGCAGATGTATTCCCGGCAAAATCAGTAATCCAGAGTTTACCATTTAATACATACTTTAATACCGGTAGTGGTGTTGGATTTTATTCTGATGGTATCAAAATTCATGATAATCAATGGAGTGACTATGGAGTTTCTGATATTATGCCGACCTGGTATTGGTATTGGAAAACCGGAGGCACAGGATTAGAAGCATCTTTGGATTTTTATGATGCTTATTATGGAGGTAGCTCCATTAAAGTTGAAGGTTCAATACCATCAGGTAACAATGAATTAAGGCTTTATAAAACAAAGTTAGCTGTTGATGGAACAACTAAACTTTATTTAACTTACAAGGTTTCCGAATCGGCTAATGTGAATAGTAATTTAGATGTGACACTGCAATTTGAGAATGGCTCTTCGTTATCAACAACCAGTTTTATGCCGGTTGGTATAGCTACCACAGCGGGGTGGAATACCAAAGAAATTGATTTATCTTCATATAGTGGTCAAACCTTAGCGGTTGTTGGTATAAATATTAGCGGTAGCAGTAGTAATTATCAGCTTAATTTAGGTAATCTGCGTATAACAAATGGTAATGTTGCCGCACCTTCAGCACCCGTAAATGTTGAAGTAACGGACATCTTATCGAGTCAGGATCAATATAGTGTTGTTTTGAATTGGGAATTGCCCAATGCACCTGCATACAACAATGAAGCGAATGTTGATTATTTTGAGATATATCAGGTTGATACAAGTACAGGAGAGAAGCAGTTGATTGGAAGGTCTGTCCATCGAGGTTTTGTTGGAACTAATATCCCAAAGATGACTGGCGTTGATAAAGTAGTGTTTACCGTTGCAAGTGTTGCTGCTGATGGTACTACAAAAGCTTTCAGTAATAACTTTGCCCCAGTATCGGGTGATTTTAGTGTCAGTAAGCGATATGTTGCAACAGGAGCAACTGTTGATTTAACGGCTATTACCGACGACGCATCATCATATGGATGGACTATTGAAGGACCGGAAAATCAGGTTTTAACAGGCCAAAATGTAAGTGTAACTTTAAATACTGCAGGTTTCTATAATATTACTTCAAATGTTGTTATTAATGGTCAGACGTTTTCCACCAAAAAGTACGGTGTTATTCAAATGATTGATAATTTTTCTGATTTGGATGGAAATTTATCAGGAACACTAACAGCATCTAATCAATCAATTTTGGAAGGAGAAACAGTTAATTTTGATTATACAATTGATAATCCAAGTATTACATTTAAGAAAGCAATTGCATTAACATCTAACGATAGAATAGGAGTAAGCAAAAGTGTTCTCGGTTCTTCTAATTCGTGGACCATCAGCTTTTGGCATAATATCGATGCTTTTTATAATGGTACTTGTCAATTAATTCGGAATAGAAATTTATCTAATGGATCAGATGATTGGATTCTTACACTATCAAATGTTGGAACTTTAAAATTGGGTGCAGACACCTTACTTGCTCCTAAAAATATCACAGCCGGAGAATGGAATATGTACACATTGTCCTATTCAGCAGGTGTTGTAAAGTTTTATTTGAATGGAACTAAAGTAACTGAGAAAAATATTGCGCTTTCTGTAACTAATGATCCCACTGGATATTTGTATCTGAAGAATGCGCCTTACGCGTCTAAATTGGATGAAATTCAGGTTTATAATCGTGCATTGACAGATGCAGAAGTAAATGCCTTAAATGTTCAAATTCAATCTCCTGCAAATGGATTGGTATTCTACGCCAGTTGTGACGAAACTTTGGACAACATTGTTAATAATACGGATTTACTTTATCAGGCAAATGGCACGGCTATTACCAATCCTCCTTATGTGAATGGCACACCATGGTTCTTTACTATTGGCGGCGATTACAGTTATGATTGGATATTTGAAGGAGGAAATCCGGCCACCAGTACTCAGCAATCACCTTCGGTGTTTTACCAGGATGCTGGTGTATATGATGTGTCCCTGACTATTTCGGATGGAGTTAATAGTGTTTCTATCAATCAACCTGAATACATTGATGTGGTAGAAAATAACAACATAATTCCTGTAAAAATGGAAGTGGGGACAGTCACTGTATCTGATACATGGCAAACAGTTACATTGGATAGTACCTATGCAAGTATGGTTGTAGTTACCACACCGACTTATGCAAGTCTTAATGATGATCCGGCTGTTATTCGCATTAGAAATGCGCAAGGGAATTCATTTGAGATCAAGGCGCAAAAGGCAGGTTCAGGAACTTTAAACAGAACAGTAAACACTCAATATATTGTAGCAGAAGAAGGCCATTATACAGAAGAGGCCAATGGTATAAAGATGGAGGCAGTTAAAGCTACAAGCACTAAGTGTTACTATAAGTGGGCATCCAATACATTTATTGAAGCAAGAGTGTTTAATAATACCTATGTGCAACCTGTGGTGGTGGGACAGGTAATGAGTTATAATGATACCCGCTGGTCTGCATTTTATTCATGCGATGCTTCCAGAAATCCAGTTACAGGCACATCTTTTTATGCAGGTAAACATGTGGGAGAAGATCCTGTCACTACGCGTAACAATGAAACAATTGGTTATATAGTGTTTGAAGAAGGAATTGGTGAAGTTGGTAATTTTGACTACGTAGCTGTTAACGATGGACCTATCCAGTCCTATGCAAAATACTCTTCTTATAATACGATTCAGTTGCCTGCAAATAATTTGTCGGGAACATTGTATGGCGTATCTTCAATGGACGGTATGGTATACAGTAACCTTGCTTGGACAAACTGGTGGGGCACTAATGCGCTTTCCACAACTTCAGTTAACGTATCCCTGGATGAAGATGTGATTGCAGATACTGAAAGAATACACGGTGATGAAAAAGTTTCGATTGTGTTATTCTCTGAAAAATCATCTCAGTTAAAGGCTGGTTACACAGCAGATATCAATTCAAGAGTCGTATCAGGTATGGTATCTGTTTTTCCTAATCCATGCCAGTCTGAATTGCATGTGGAAGGAGTAGAAGAAGATACTCAATACTCGTTATATAGTATTACCGGTACCTTTGTTAAAACAGGCAAAATTTATAATGAAAGAATTAATATGAGTGACATTCAAACAGGTATGTACATGTTAAAAATAAACGAGCATGTTTTTAGAATCGTTAAAAAGTAGATTCTAAAAAGATTAACAGTTTAATGCTTTATATCGGTTATTGTCAGTTATTTGTGACAATAACCGATTTGCATATGATAAACCTGATCAAAAACAATTTAATTAGTGAATTAATTAACTTAATAAATAAAAGATGAAAACGATAAACGTATTAATACTTGCTTTGATTGTTTTATTGGCAGCATGTAAAACCAGACAAGAGAAGTTAGATGTTGATGGTATTCTTTATTCGCAAATTGGATATGACAAGCCTGGGCAGAAAAGGGTGGTTATAAGGGATAGTGTGGCTAATGCTCTTCATCCGAAAGCCAGGTATGAACTAATTGGTGAAAACAATCAGGTTGTTTTTGCTTCAGAGATTAAGTACTGGGGGGAGAAATGGAATAATCATTGGTGGATAGCCGATTTCAGTCAAGTTAAGGACGAAGGAAAATACAGGGTTAGAATTATCAGTGATAATCAGATTGCTCATACCGATACATTTAAAATTGGTAAAAACCTGCTATGGAATGAAACCTGGAAGACAATGGCTATAACCCAATTGCAGAAACGAATAGAATTACGTGACTTAAATGCTGGGATTCACGGACCAGAACATGCAGAAGGCGGTGGTTGGCAGGATTGTGGAGGATACCTGAGAGAAGTAAATAGCCATGCAACCATGTTGGTAGGTTTATTTGATTTGCTCGAGCAGAGTCACAACAGAATAAACTCTATTGACCAGCAGGAACTAAGACGACAAATCATAATCGGACTTGACTATATTGCATATTGTCAGGATAAGGCCAACGATTTAGGTTATGGAAAAGGAGCTGTCATTCATCATTGGCCTAAGCATACCAATGTAATTACAGGAGATGTGGCAAAAAGTGCTTTAGTATTTGCAAAAGGAGCTAAAATATTAAAACTATCGCATTCTGAAAAGGCAGAGGAATACCTGGCACGTGCTATACAGGCATTTAGTTGGTTAGATGAGAATGGACCAAACCATCACTGTGGAGGTACAAACTTTAGCGGAAAAGTGGAGCCAAACGATGGATTTGATAATAGAACGCATGGAGCACCAATAGATTTTATTCGTCCGGTTGAATGGATGACGCGTGATCTGGTCATGATGACCTATGCTGCTGTTGAATTATGGTATTGTCAGCAATATGAATATAAGGACAAAGCAAAGTACTATGCACAAGAAGTTTTAAAACGTCAAATTACAAAGGATGAGGCAGAGGGAGGATTGTTTGGCCACTTTAGATTGTATGAAAGCTGTGATTTTAGTGAAAAAGCATTCACCCATCATAGCATGGCATATGATGCAGGTACAACATTTCCGCATTATATCGTTCCATTGATTGAGATGGTAAAAATATGGCCGGAAGATAAAATGGCTGTGGAGCTTAGGGAGGCAATCACTAATTTTTCTAATGGTTATTTATATCCAGCATGTACTGATAATCCGTTTAACCTGTTACCAGTTGGTTATTACAAAAGCGAAGGCTTACTTGTTTTTAGTGGATTATGGCACGGCATGAATGGCTCTTATGGCTCCATTGCAGCCCTTTTATATGATTTAGCAGATTTTCTGGAAGATGATAAGTTTGAAGATATAGCGACTAGTAATTTACAATGGGTGGCAGGCTTAAACAGTGGATTGTTAGAAGATGGTAAATACAAACCCAAAAGTATGATCTATGGCATAGGTAAGGAGTTTGCAGGAAGTTGGACAAAAATACCGGGTACAGTCTGTAATGGGTTTGATGCTGATGCCCAGTTTAGAATAAAAACTCCAAAACTGGAAACTGATGGTCCAAATGTTTTTACTGATGAAGGATGGATAACACATTCAGGTGGATGGTTAAGTGCTATAAGCAGGCGACAAGAGTTTACAATAGTTCTGCCAGAATAGAAAATGGGATGATTGATACTTTTTTTCGAATTGAATATAGGGCATTCCAATAGTTAGGTGTACTTAAAACGGATGGTTACAAATGGGAAGAACCATCCGTCATAAATCAACCAGGATTATATTTCAAAGATTCCATAAATACTATGTGAAAGTTAGAGATTAATAGCATCAAAATATTGGTTTCAAATTTGAAAATTTAACTCTTGATATTCTATATTGGTGTAATTATCTGATAAATAAGGATGTAAGCGAAAGTGGATAGGGTATTGTAAGAAAAATAGCTACTTGTTTGGAGCTACCGAAAAGGAAGAAGTGGGATAGAAATTATGCTGGTATTGATTTTTTTTGCATTTTTGGCTAAAACGATTAAGCAAGATTGTAAGGATAATATATTCTTGTTAAGGAAATCGTGTTAAGTGTGAGTTTTGCATATTAAATGAAGCATAAATAAAAATGGGGATGATTATTAGAATTAAAGCAATATTGGTATTGTTATTCATTTTATCGTTGAACTCTTTTTCGCAGGATGTTCAATTAAAAATTGAAAAAGAAAAATATAACCCTGTAGTCAAGGTGGGAGCAGAAACATATATGTCCGTTCCTGACGATGGGCTTTGGTCAATTGCAACAGAATGGAAAGAGCAGTGGCCAACTAATTGGCATCATGCCAGTCCTTCAGAATACATAAAGTCAGGTGATTGGCACATTGTAAGTGGAGAATTAACATTGCCAGAAGGTAAATTTTTACTGAGAGATGCCTACAGGCCTGAAGGTAACCGTATTAAATGTATCAGACGCTTTGAATGGAAGGGAAAGAAAGCATTGGAAACAGCTACTTTATCGGTTCGTTGGAAGGTTGATACGCAAAAGCCAGAAGCATTTCTGCCGGGTATCTTATATTATGGCAATCCTTCAGGTGAGAAGAATGGTGTTAATAAAGTACCGGTCTATCATGGCGAGGCTGGTGAGAAAGCTATTTTTGAAGAGCACCGTTTCACAATGCCTTTTTCCAGTTTTGAATGGAAGAATGGAAGTGACTATAAGGGTGCAGCACTGCATACTAAACCAAGTCAGGTGTATGGTGGTAATCACTTCGATCAGTGGTGGTCATTGGGAGTACAGTCATTTGATCAACACTCTGAATTAGTGATGTTATCGGGACCAATTACATATAATGGACAGCCAAGTGTTGCCAAAGCTTTACAATATAAGCCTCTGCCATATGGCGATACGTATACGAAGATTGAACCGGGCGCAATTATCGAAAAAACCTTTTATTTAGAGGCGTACGATGTAGAAACAAAAGGAAGTGGTTTTCAAACACCATTATACACATCCATTGATATTTTCAAGCCATTTTATGTAGAGGATTTTCCATCGTATGATGAAATTATAAAAGACAAATACCGCTTTACCAAAGCGCGTTACCTTGATGAACCGGAATATTCAGGATTTAATATGTATCCAGCCCATAGAACTCCTAATATTGTGTTGGGTTGGGCTGGTCAGTCAGAAGCGCCCATTTATGCCTTACAGGTATTGCAGGAACGTTTGGATGATAATGAGATTCCTGAGATGGTACAAAAGTCTGCAGATCATATCTGTACTTCTGAATTCACAGAAACCGGATTTAGTGTTATTTACGATACCAAATCAAAAAAATGGTCACGTACAGATCCGGTTTCTGAAGGGCAAGCCATGAATAGTATTGCTTTAGCTATTAAGTACGGTAGAAAAAATAAAACTGTTGTTACTGATAAGTGGGAAGATTTCCTCAAGAAAGCCTGTGACCTACATTTAACACGCATAAACAATGCAGATTGGAATCCACGAAACACCGCAGAGGCTTTTTATATATCACCGTTTCTCATTGCTTCAAAAATCTTTAAAAATAAGGAGTATGAGCGAACGGCTTTAAAGATTGCTGATTATTATGCAGAACGTCATCTTGATATGGAAGAGCCATATTGGGGTGGAACACTGGATGCTACATGTGAAGACAAGGAAGGTGCCTGGGGGGCATTTCAGGGCTTTATGACTGCCTATGAATATACTAAGGAAAATAAATACCTGAAGTATGCCAAGCATGCGGGTGATGTTGTACTCAGTTATACAGTTGTATGGGATATTCCTTTCAATGCAGGCCGTTTGGGAGATCATGCCTTGAAAACCCGTGGTTGGACTAATGTTTCGGCACAAAATCAACATCTTGATGTATACGGAGTTTTGGAAACACCGATGTTATATAGACTGGGACAATATACCAATAATGAAGCATTGAAAAGATTAGCCGTGACAATGTATCGAAGTTGTGGGCAAATGATTGATCCATTTGGTTCGCAAGGAGAACAATTGCAACAAACGAACTTTGCACAACATGGAGATATGAGTAATGTCTACAAGCTTCGAGGTGGCTATTCAGAAGGATGGACTGTGTATTGGATTACGGCACATTTTTTACATGCTGCAGCCCAATTTACAGAAATGGGAGTCGATTTGGATAAATTATAAATAGAATAGGCGAATCTTTGTTTTTCATTGATTCGCTAAATTTTTCACCAAGTGTGCAAACGATTGTATTGAAAAATAAAAATCAAAGAAATGATAAGGTTTAGTTTTTTGTGGCTGATGTTAATAGCTTGTATTGGAGTAAATGCCAATGAACAACGATTTAGTACAGCCGGCTTTTATACTATTGAAAATACCGGACGAACTGCGCAGTCTTTTAACCCGGGATGGAAATTTAAAAAGGGAGAGATAGTGAAGCCAATTGATATCAATTATGATGATAGTGATTGGGAAATTGTTAATCTGCCACATGGATTAGAAAATCAACCTGTGGAAGCCAGTGGTTGTGTGAATTACCAGGGAATAGCATGGTATCGGAAAAAGTTTGATGGTGCAAAGATTGACAAAAGTAAGAAGCAGTTTCTGCATTTCGAAGCCATTATGGGTAATTCAGAAATATACTTAAATGGGGAATTACTTAAAAAACAATATGGGGGATATCTGCCTGTAATTGTTGATATCACTGAAACAATCGACTATAATGGGGTTAATGTTTTGGCTGTCAAAGCAGATAATAGTAATGATCCTGTTGTGCCACCCGGAAAAGAACAGAAAGTACTGGATTTTACGTACTCAGGTGGTATTTATCGTGATTGTTGGTTGATTTCTCACAATCATACCTTTATTACAGATCCAAATTATGAAGATCAGGTTGCAGGTGGCGGAATGGTTATCAGTTCATCTGATGTTTCAAAATCGATGGCAATACTAAGTGTTAAGCTGAATCTGAAGAATGAACAGAAAAGAGCATTCACCGGTAATATTACCTGGCGGCTGAAAGAGCCTGAAACTGGCAGGATTGCTAAAGAAGTTACAAAACCAGTCCATATAAACTCTGGTATTTATTTACATGAAGAATTATCTCTTAAAATCTCAGAGCCAATTCTCTGGTCACCAGAACAACCGAATTTGTATGATTTGGAAGTGTATGTGAAAAACAAGAAAAATCAGGTGATTGATGGTTACAAAAAACGTGTTGGTATCCGCTCAATTGAATTTAAAGGAGATGAAGGATTATTCATTAATGGAGAGCATTATAGGAAGAAGCTGATTGGAGGTAATCGCCATCAGGATTTTGCTGTAGTAGGTAATGCGCTATCTAATTCATTACATTGGCGTGATGCTAAAAAGCTGCGTGATGTAGGGATGAAGATCATTCGCAATGCG
>NZ_CEXQWX010000079.1:0-27771 GCF_982718395.1 Carboxylicivirga sp. | reverse complement strand
ATCAACCTGACGACAAGGATGAGGGCTGGTATGTTGAAATTGCTTTTCCATTAAGCGTACTGCATGAATACAGCGGTGGAGTTAAAGCTAAAGCAGGTAACCAGTGGCGCATTAATTTTAGCCGGGTACAATGGCAGTACGAAGTAAAAGATGGCAAGTATCATAAAAAAATCAATCCTGAAACAGGTAAATCATTCCCTGAAGATAACTGGGTATGGTCGCCGCAAGGTTTTATTAATATGCACCGTCCTGAAACATGGGGATTTCTTCAATTCTCAGATATTATAGCTGGTGATGGGAGTGAAGAATTCGTGTTCAATGAGGATGAACGGGTTAAATGGGAATTGTATTCCGTTTATCATGCTCAAAAATTGTATCGTCAGGCTGCTGGTAAATATGCAAACCAGTTAATGGATTTTGCAAAGGTAGGATTGAATAATCTATCCTATGTGACAAAAGTTGAAACAACAGCTTCTTTATTCGAAGCGCAGGCTACCCGCTCTGGTAGTAAATATGTCTGGCATATCAATAACGAAGGACGCACTTGGAGATCAAGAAAGTAACATCATAAAACATCATTATGAAGAAAATACTAATATATGCAATGCTCAGCCTAATGTTAATAACATCGGTAGATGCGCAAAAGGAAAACAAAGAAACGGCTAAGGAAAAAGATAAACGTATGGCTTGGTTTAAAGATGCCAAGCTGGGAATTTTTATTCATTATGGTATTTACGCCGTAAATGGTATTGATGAGTCCTGGTCATTCTTCAATGGTTACATTAACTACGATGATTATATGAAGCAATTAGATGGTTTTACGGCCAGCAAATATAATCCGCAAGACTGGGCGCGCTTATTTAAAGAGAGTGGAGCCAAATATGCTGTATTAACATCAAAGCATCACGATGGAGTAGCTTTATGGGACTCAAAAACAGATCACTTTAACACAGTGAAAAATACACCTGCCAAAAAAGATATTGTGGCACCATTTGTTGAAGCACTTAGGAAGGAAAAGTTGAAAGTGGGATTGTATTACTCTTTGATTGATTGGTCTTATCCTGATTATCCGGCTCATTTACGTAATGAAAAACGATACACTAAAGATCCTGAGCGCTGGAGTAATTTTACCGATTTCTATTTTGCTCAAATGAATGAATTGTCATCTCGTTTCGATCCTGACCTATATTGGTTTGATGGTGATTGGGAGCATTCAGCCGAAGAGTGGAAATCGAAAGAGTTGCGTAAATTGATGTTGAGCTATAACAAAAATGTTATCCTGAATAGCCGTTTACGTGGATATGGCGATTATGATACACCAGAACAAGGTGTGCCGATTCGTAAGCCTAACAACCCTTACTGGGAATTGTGTATGACCATGAACGATTCGTGGGGTTATCAGCACAACGACCATAATTACAAAACACCATACCAGATGATTCGCATCTTTGTTGATTGTATCAGTATGGGAGGAAACTTGTTATTAGACATTGGGCCAAAAGCCGATGGTTCTATTCCTGAGCCACAACTAGAAATATTAAATGAGTTTGGCAGATGGACAAAAAAGCATAGTGAAGCAATCTATGGCACACGTGCCGGAATTGAGCAGAAATATTTTACAGGGCCCTCAGCTTTGTCGAAAGATGGTGAAACATTGTATCTATATATTGACAGACAACCTAATGGTGCGATAATGGTTAATGGATTGGACGTAGATGTTAAGAGCGTTCGTGTGGTAGGAAAGAATGCAGACTTGTCTTTTAAGCTTGATAATAATTTGTTGTCATTTGACCTTGATGCCAATGATTGTGATCCAACAATGACGGTTGTGGCGGTTAAATTAAAGCAAAGTATCAAGTTGGTTGAACCAACAACCAGTTTGAATGAATATGAACTGGCCGAAGTTATGAAGAACACCAGCTGGCAAAAGAAACACCAAATTGCCCTGAATAATATGGGAGATCCAATACCAACCGGGCATTACAATGGTCCAACAGCTTTATCAAAAGATAAAACGATTCTTTACCTGATGGTAGATGGTAAAAATAATGGTCCATTAGTAGTGCGCGGATTAAAGAATAAAATCAATCGTATCTGGGTAGTTGGTAATGGTACTAAACTAAGTCATAAAGAGAATGGTAAGCTTTACTGGAGTAATACCCCTGGCATTACTTATATTGATTTGCCCGAAAAAGTATTGGATAAAGACATGACAGTGATTGCTGTTTTATTGGATGGGCAATTGGATCTATATCGTGGTAAAGGACATGTTATTGAGAGTAATTAGTAGATAAATAGGTTTAAGTTTGAAAAGGCTGCATTGGTTTATTTAATCTTTGCAGCTTTTTTATTCAAGTATCAACCTTTTCCAAAGTTCGAAACTTTGGAAAAGATTATTTATGCGAATCAATGGTTAAAATAAATTCATATGCGTCGCACCTTCAGTGCTTTATGATTTTTCTATATTGATCGCAGGGTTTCACCCTGCGCTATTATGTACAGGCCTTTCAGGCCAATTGTTCAAATACTCCTGACAGTCCTGAAAAGGACGACACATATTAGCATAGTCCGCCAGGGCTATGGATACAAAGTTTATGATTTTGAGGACTGTAAGTCCGATACATATGTATTCTACTTTGGTTTCATTCAACTGTTGATCGACATTATTTGCATGCCGTTAATATTCATCGGATAAGTATAGATAATTATCAATAGTTAGACGATTTGTAGTTTTAATCCTGCGTTTTGATAAAAATAATAATCACTTGGCATTGTTTTCTGTTAGATTATTATTTTTGTGCTTCGTTTAATTTCTAATATCAAGCCATGCATAAGACCAAAGAAATCATTCTGCTAAATATTTCAGGAGAAGATAAACCGGGATTAACAGCCACATTAACCGGCATTTTGTCGCATTATGGTGTCAATATTCTGGACATTGGTCAGGCTGTTATACATGAAGATCTGGGTTTAGGCATTTTGTTCGAAGTACCTGAATCTGCCGAGTCAGCGCCGGTATTGAAAGAGTTGCTTTTTAAATCCTATGAACTGGGGCTTAATCTGAAGTTTACACCCGTTACAGAAGAGAAGTATAAAGAATGGGTGGGACATCAGGGTAAAGAGCGATTTATTATAACCTTGCTATCACGAAAGTTAAGTGCCGATCAACTGTCACAGGTAACTGGCATTATTTCTAACCAGGGCTTGAATATCGACTATATATCACGTTTAAGCGGTCGTGTATTACTTGATGACCACGAAGGCAATGATAAATCAGTAGTTGAATTCTCGGTGCGTGGAACACCTAAGAACGAGGTTGAGATGAAACAGCAGTTCATTGATATTTCAGGTGAAGCGGGTGTGGATATAGCTTTTCAGGCTGATAATATATTTCGTCGTAATCGCCGTTTAGTTTGTTTCGATATGGATTCAACCTTGATCCAGACGGAGGTGATAGATGAATTGGCTATTAAAGCAGGTATTGGTGATCAGGTAAAGGAGATAACCGAAGCTGCTATGCGGGGCGATATCGATTTTAACGAAAGCTTTATTCAGCGAGTTGCTTTGCTCAAAGGATTGGACGAAAGCGTTATGAAAGATATTGCCGAAAACCTGCCGATTACCGAAGGAGCTGAGCGTTTGTTTAAAACCTTAAAGACCTATGGCTATAAAACAGCTATCCTGTCCGGTGGATTCACTTATTTCGGTAATTACTTAAAAAGCAAGCTGGATATTGACTATGTATTTGCCAATGAGTTAGAAATTAAAGATGGTAAACTAACCGGAAAGCATAAAGGGGAAATAGTTAACGGAGAGAAAAAGGCAGAATTGTTAAAACTTTTGGCTTTTAAAGAAGACATCCATTTGGAACAGGTGATTGCTGTTGGTGATGGTTCTAATGATTTACCAATGCTAAAGCTGGCCGGTTTGGGTATTGCTTTTCATGCCAAGCCAAAAGTTAAAGAATCTGCAAAGCATCATATCTCAACCATTGGATTGGATGCGATCCTTTATTTACTTGGTTTCAGGGATCGGGAGATTAATATTTGATAAGGGAAGATTTTAGACATAAGATTTAAGCCGCAAGACTAATTGTTGCCATATGTTTTACATCATATCAATCATCTTACGTCTTATGTCTTGATTCTTTCGTCTGGTAACTTGGATCTTCATAGAATGACGAATCCTATATTTTTATTATTTTTGCCGCCCAGATAGTTGAGTAGGATATGGGTAAAGGTATTTTTCATCGATCAGAACTCTTAATGGGTAAAGACGTGATGCAGGTTATGGCTGATAAAAAGGCCATATTATTTGGGATTGGTGGAGTAGGAAGCTGGTGTGCCGAAAGCTTAATCAGAACGGGTATTACAAAACTGACTATTGTTGATAGTGATCGTGTTTGTGTAACGAATGTGAATCGACAGTTAATGGCTACTTCCAAAACAGTAGGTCAGGTTAAAACTGAAGCCTTAAAAGAGCGATTGTTGGAGATTAACCCCAAAGCTGAAATTACAGCGCTTCAAAAGATATACAGTAAAGAGACAGCCGAAGATTTTAATCTGGACGAATATGATGTAATTATCGATGCCATTGATAGCTTGGGCAGTAAGGTACATTTGATTCGTCGTGCAACCGAAACAAAGGCCATATTTGTGTCTTCAATGGGAGCGGCTTTAAAGGTAGACCCAACGCGAGTGCGTGTTGATTCATTCTGGAAAGTTAAAGGATGTCCATTAGCGCGGAAAATAAGGAAGATGGTACGTAAAGTCGGAGAACCATCACGCGATTTCCAATGCGTATATAGCGATGAGTTATTAGAAAATGCCGGAGCTGATGCAACTTGTGGTACCGAGAAATGCTTATGTCCAAAAGCAGAGAATGGTCCGGGCGATCCCGATTTGGTCAATCATGAGTGGTGTAGTCTTAAAGCTGCCATTAACGGGAGCCTGGCGCACATAACCGGTATTTTTGGTATGACATTGGCCGGTTTGGTCATTCAGCAAATAAGAGAAGAAGTTCTTCAACCCGCATAAAAAAATCCCGGCTCAAACCGGGATTTTTTGAACATTTTTGGATAATCGGGTTTAATAACCAAAAATGTCTTCCAGGGCTAGTTCGTTAACTTTGCCTAACTTCGATAGGGCCTTTTTATCCAAATCAGATTTCCGGCCTAATACCATGTAAGTATAATTCTTACCTTTTATATGTTCATTAAAGAAAGTTTCGAATTCATCCAGGGTAATATTGTTAGCTTTGGTATATACATCTTTTCTTAAATCATGATCTATACCTTTATCAGCATTTGAGAGATACCTCCAGAATAATTCTTTATTGGTAATGCGCTCAGTGTTGATATTTTTAACAATACCTTCACACGCCTGATTAAATTGCGTCTCTGCACGTGGCATTTCGTTCATTAATTCCGTTAATGTTGAAGTAGCAATACTTAATTTATCGGCTTGGGTACCCAGTCTGCCATAGATAAAATTGTCCTTATCTTTTTGGGATGCGCTTATATAACCAGCTCCGGCAGAATAGGCCAATGCTTTTGATTCTCTGATTTCCTGAAATACAACAGATGATAAACCAGATCCAAAATAGTTGTTGAAGACCTCGGCATAAGGTATAATTTCCGGATCGAAAGGAGTATCTTTTACAAGCAATAGTATATTGGCCTGGTTAATATCGTAATCAACCAGGAACACCTGTGAGTTTTCGCTTTCTCTCATCTCATATTTAATCTTTTCAGGAATAGGAGATAATTTTTCAGGAGTTTTATGGTACTGACTAAGCAAGCCGGTTACAGTTTCGGATGAGGATGGTCCATAATAATATACTTTGTGTTCAAATGATGTCATTTCATCCAATTGACGGGTTAAATCATTTGGATCGATGTTGTTAAGTTCTTCGGTATCGATCAGGTATTTACCCGGAGATTTTTCACCATAAATACCGTAGTCGACCATGGCATTAAATATCCGGCCCTGGCTTTTTTTCGCATCGTCACGTTTTTTAATAATGCCCTTCACAAATTCATTGTATGAATCTTGTTCAGCCTTGGCGTTATGAATGACATGTTCCAAAATTTCGAGACCTTTTTCCAAATGCTCATCCAGTCCGGCAATGGTGACGTAAGAGCGCTCATTTCCGGCATTAACCGAAAGACTCAAACCATAACGGAATAATTCTTTACGAAGGTCTTCAGGTGAATATTGATTTGTTCCCAGAAGAGGTAAATAATCAACTGCCAAAGGAAATTGCTGGCTGTTGGTTTTTCCCAGATCAATCACATAATTCAGTCGGAACAAGCTGTTGGTCTCGTTCTTAGAATGGAAAAACTCCAATCCACTCTTTAGTTCTTCTTTATGCAATGTATTGTTGAAATCAACAAATACAGGCTCAATATCAGTGACCTCTTCAGCTAAGAAGTTTTTAGCAAACTCAGATTGCAAATCACGATTAACCGGTACGGCTGTAATTTCAGGTTTTTCAACTTTAACCAAAGCACTGTTGTCACCAGTTCGCTTATAAACCAAGACATAGTTATCGCCATATTTTTCGTTTGCAAAAGCCATTACCTGCTCTTTGGTAATTTGCTTCATTTTATCAAGTGAAGCTAAAACATCTGCGTGAGCCTGACCAGTAGTAAATTCATTCATTAAAGAATAAGCAGTATAGAATGGGTTTTCCAAGGCACTCATAAAGTCTAACCGGGCCTTATTTACAATTGCTTCGATAATCCAGTCTTCGAATTCTCCTTTTTTAATTTTGTCCAATTCAGATAATAAAAGATCTCTTACTTCTTCCAGGGATTGTCCATCTCTTGGTTTACCATTGAAGATGTGTATGCCATAGTCGCGCATAAACCATGAGCCGGATGAAGCACTTAAAACCTTTTGCTTCTGCACCAGGTTAAGATCAATCAGGCCAGCTTGTCCGTTTGATAGGATTGAACTGATCAAATCCACCATAAGTTCATCGTCACTTCCTACACCATCAAACCGGAAGGCCAGTTGCATGCTTTCGGCGTCCGGACCAACAACCTCCTTAACAACAGGCGCTGTTATTGGTTCTTCCTTCGGCATTTGAGGTTCAGTAAACTCTTTCTTTTCTAATTGACCAAAGTACTTATCAACAAGTTGAATGGTAGGTTCAAATTCCAGATCACCAGATAAGGATATGGCCATATTATTAGGAATGTAGAATTTATCTTTAAATTCATAGATGGCCTCCATTGATGGATTTTTTAGATGTTCAGGAAAACCTATTATGTCGCGTCCATATGGGTGGTTTGAATAAAGACCTTGCATCATGGCTTGGAAAGCACGTTGACCATCCATGTCCTGATACATATTAAATTCTTCGTAAACAGTCTCCAGCTCGGTATGAAACAGACGAAGAACTAATCCTGTAAAGCGCTCTTTTTCCAATTTAGCCCAGCGTTCTATTTCATTTTTGGGGATTTCACACATATATACTGTTGATTCGTATGAAGTGCCGGCATTAACCCGCGATGAACCCATTGCAGTATTCAATTTGTCAAATTCATTTGTTGCGACGTATGAGGCTGCAATTTGAGATAGGCTATCAATTTTGAAATAGATTACCTTTTTCTCAGCAACATCCTCAGTAGAGCGATGTTGCTCAAATAAATCAGAAATTTGCTCCAATAGTGCGCTTTCTTTTTCCCAGTTAACGGTTCCTACTTTGGAGGTCCCTTTAAACATCATGTGCTCCATGTAGTGGGCTAAACCTGTTGCATCAAGATCTTCATAAGTAGAACCAGCCTTAACACCAATTAAAGCAGCAACTCTGGGTTCGTCAAGATTTTGAGTTAAGTAAACTTTCAGTCCATTTTCAAGAGTATAGATTCTTGCATTGTAAGGATCATTGGTTACACTTTCATAAGAATAACCGTTAGCATCGGTTTTTTGTAGGGTTTGGTAGCTTGCTTGCTGGCACGAGAATAGTACCAAAAGACCTGTTAGGAATAGGCAGAATAAATGTTTCATAAGTTTAGTTTTCTATTTAGACCTTATGAAGATAAGTATTTATAATGAATATAAAAGCTGAATGAGTCATTATCTACTAAATAATTAGTTGAAATGCTCTGGATTGTAGATCAGTTGTATGTGTTTGATTTTTAGTGGCCACTTGTGTTAAGTGGCCTTCTGATACATTGTTATTGAGTTTTTGTTTTCATTAAATATGTATTACAATAATTGTATATATTTGAGTTGATTATTATGTATTTATTCACCAGGATTTATGAAGAGATATTATTTGTTGTGCCTGATTTTTATTGGGAACATAGTAAATGCTCAATATGAGGAATTGAAAACAATTACCTATTTCGCATCAAGAATTGATAACCCAATAAAGATAAACTCACAAAAGAACGGTAATGATATCTTATTTTATGCCGAAAACAGATCAAACTACCCTTATATTGTTGAAGCGGAGTTTGGAAGCCTTGTTAATGTGACGACGGATAAACGTACTGTTAAGGAATTGGTTTATCCGGGGAGATGTCGTATCGCAACTTTAACTATCCGTGAGCAGGATCAGCGTTATGATTATCAACTTAAGTGGCGATACTATTTTGGACAATTGAACAGTGACGTCAATATGACGTATCCATACTTATTTCCGCTAAAGCCAGGTTATGTAATAACGCCTTATAAAATGAATCCAAATTCCAGTATTTATCTGATTAATCATTTTAACGTTTCTGAAGGAGATACGATTTACTGTATGCGTAAAGGTTATGTTGCTGCAAGTTCGCAGATGTTTCATGAGGAAGATCGAATATCAAAAACGAAATCTATTGAGATAATGCATAAAGATGGTACGGTGATGGTGTATGAGAATATTGATGCAACTCAACCATTAATCGATCTTAATCAAACAGTTTATCCGGGACAGGCAATTGGAGTGATTAATGAAAAAAGTTATCTAAGGATTCATTTGTGCTCTTTTGAAGCTGAAGGACGGATTAATGGTTTACCGATTTTATTTATCAAAGAAAATGGTATTGCAGATAATTTTGGACACGAATTTATTGACAGTAAGGTTGTTCATCCTGAGGATATAATTGCGAAAGAAATGACAAAGAGGGAAAGAAAAAAGTACAAACAAGGTAAACTGGCTTACAAATGATTGGAGTTTTATATACTCGTTGCATTTGTCGCTAACGAATAACGCTCGGAGAGTTTTAAAAAAGTATAAAGAAACAGTGCACTTCATGAGTGCACTGCTCGTTATATTATCTACTCGAATAACTCATTCAGCAAACCACCACTTTCCTTATTTGTGTTTTTACCCATAGGTGATATAGCCTGAATTAATTTGTTAATTGGCATTGATTGTAACCAAACTTTACCAGTACCACGTAAGGTCGAAAGAAACAATCCTTCACCACCAAAAACCATTGATTTTAGTCCACCGGCTCGTTCAATGCTAAAATCAATACCCTCTGTAAAGCCAACAACACAGCCCGTATCAACTCGTAATGTTTCTCCGTTCAGTTCTTTTTCAACCAATGTACCTCCAGCATGGATAAAAGCTTTTCCGTCACCTTCTAACTTTTGAAGGATAAACCCTTCACCACCAAAGAAACCGGCTCTAATGCGTTTGTTAAAATGCATTGATATGCGAGTGCCTAACGCAGCACACAAAAAAGCGTCCTTTTGCACAATAACACGTCCACCAAGCTTGCTTAAATCCAAAGGAACAATCGTTCCGGGATAAGGAGCAGAAAAGGCAACACGCTTTTTGCCATGGCCACGATGTGTAAAATGTGTGATAAACAGAGATTCGCCGGTAATTAATCGAGAGGCTCCGGAAGCCAGTTTACCCAGAAAACCTTGAGATGGATTAGAACCATCACCCATTTTTGTTTCAAACTGAATGCCATCTTCCATATACAGCATAGCTCCGGCTTCGGCAATCACTGTTTCATGTGGATCTAATTCTACTTCTACAAACTGGACATCATGCCCTTTAATTTCATAATCAATTTCGTGTGAATTCATTTGGTTTGTTGTGTTTAGTTATTGTTGTTCGATGAATTGAGGTAAGAAATCATTTTCTATCTTTTTCTTAGCCAAGGTATAACCTATTTCCACGATTTCATCAAATTTATGGAAATCCCACATCGAGTATTTATTTAGTTTTTTTATTTCAAAACAATGATCGCAATGGAGCTTGCTGATCCTTTCATTTTGAATAATTGAGAGATTAAAAACGCGCTCGGCCACATCTTTGGCATTCTTCACTTTTTCAACCCTTTTGTCGACAACCACACTGGAACCTATAACCAGATCGCAATCAAACATTAATGGCTCCGAAGGCAGGTTCATAAATAATCCACCATCGACATAAGTGTTACCGTTTATTTCCTGGGGAGTAAATGCTACCGGAACACTGCTGCTGGCTATTACCCAATCAAATAGCTGATTTCCTTCGCTGATAACCTTTACCCGGCCTGTATTTAGGTTACTGGCTGTGACAAAGAATGGTTTCTTAAGTTTTGAGAATTCGTCGTGTCCAATATACTTCTGAAGTGCTTCTTTGGCTCCTTTTAAATTAACCAATCCACCTTTCAGTAAATCAATATTAAACCAGTTCCAAACTTTTTCTTTCTTCAGAAATCGTAACATATCGTTGGATGAATAGCCTGCCGAAAGCAATGATCCGACAATGGCTCCCATACTTGTACCTGAAATTTTATCAATCGGAATCTGATATTCCTCCAAAACTTTAATTACGCCAATGTGCGCAAAACCTTTGGCACCACCGCCTCCTAAAGCTAATCCAACTTTACCCAGTTCCATTGTTAAATTACTTCAATAAGAATTTGCTTAAGGGCTTCAACATCATCTACAATGTATTCTTCTTCTGTTTTTTTCCAGTCGATGGTAATTCGCATAGTATTGTTCTGCAGAAGTTTCATAACATCCTCCTTGCTTAAGGTAATACCTGCCTTGTAATATGAAACATTCCATTTTTCGATAAACTTCTCTTCGATGTTATTAGTAAATGTTGCACTAATAGAATTTCCATCAGTCAATTGAAATGTCACCTGGCGATCTAAAGCAGAATAACCAAAATAACGATTTGCATCTCCAACCGGCATCATAAACTCAAAATCAAAACTAATAATACCCTTTGTGTTTGTTGCTGTCGCAGAACATCTCACGCGTCCCTTTTCTTCACCAAAGAAACGTGATAGTTTTTTACTTACAGCATTAAAAACTTCAACTTTTTCAGAGCTTGCCTCTTTTGTGTTGTCAATGCCAATATTACTTACTGAAGGTGCAACAATAGCTTCTTGCACAGGAGAGCTCATTTCAGGTTTAGTTGCCTGTTCTGAACGAATATCTTTTTCGTATTTCCAGGTACCATTCTCATATAATACCACCGTTTCACCATGTTGAGTAATGGCCTTAATGGTTTGCGATGACGCAATTGTACTTAACGATGAAAGTAAAATGGTTAATGCTAATAGATGTTTCATTGTACGTTATTTTATGCTTAAAGATAAAAAAATCATTGAAGGGTGCATGATACTAGCGCTGACAAAGACTTTTTGCAAACGTTTGTTGATATGCTTTTCGAAAAATCTATGATCTCTTGCTATCTCATCATGATAATGATGAGTGTTTTGAAAGTGGTTGATATACAGTGGTATATTGTAAATGTGATTGTCGTTAATAACAGATTTGATATTCACTGTGATTGTCTGTAAAAAGCAAAATGCCTGATTTCTGTCTAACTTTGGAGTTTTGCAAATTATCAGGATATATAGCGTTAGAAAAGGTACAGATTATGAAGAAGTTATTATTAGTTTATTTGCTTTTAGGTGTAGTTTTATCGGTTGGAGCCGAGGAACTTAAATCACCTGATGGTCGGTTGTTGATGGAGTTTGAAATTAAAGATGGCGTGCCTGTTTACCAATTGAGTTATGATGACAAGGCAGTTATTAAAGAGAGCAAACTTGGGCTTGAGCTGAAAGATGCACATGACCTGATCGGTGAATTTCAATTAACAAATGCAGAGACAAGTTCATTTGATGAAACATGGCAACCTGTATGGGGCGAATGGAAAGAGATTCGTAACCATTATAATGAGTTAGCTGTAACACTTGTGCAGGATGGTACGGAGCATGTTATGCTTGTTCGATTTCGTTTATTTAATGATGGGCTGGGCTTTCGATATGAGTTTCCTGAGCAGGACAAACTAACTTATTTTGTCATTAAAGAAGAACGTACTCAGTTTACTATGGCAGGCGATCATAACGCATTCTGGATTCCCGGAGACTATGATACACAAGAATATGATTATACCGAATCAAAACTGAGTGAGATACGCTCACTAATGGATAAGGCCATTACACCTAATGCATCACAAACACCTTTTTCTGAAACTGGTGTTCAAACTGCTTTGATGATGAAAAGCGATGATGGCTTGTACATTAATCTTCATGAGGCAGCTTTGATAGATTATTCGTGTATGCACCTGAATCTGGATGATAAAAATTTGATATTTGAATCACACCTAACACCAGATGCACGCGGAGACAAAGGATATATGCAGACACCTTGTACATCTCCTTGGAGAACTGTAATTGTAAGCGATAATGCAGCAGATATCCTGATGTCGAACATAACATTGAACTTGAACGAACCATGTGCATATGATGATGTAACATGGATTGAACCTGTTAAATATATTGGAGTTTGGTGGGAGATGATTACAGGAAAAGGTTCATGGGCTTATACTGATTTGCCAAGTGTTAAGTTGGGACAGACTGATTATTCAAAGACTACTCCAAATGATACGCATTCGGCCAATAATACAAAAGTAAAGCGTTACATTGACTTTGCCGCCGAGCATGGCTTCGATGCTGTCTTGGTTGAAGGTTGGAACGAAGGTTGGGAAGACTGGTTTGGTAAGTCAAAGGATTATGTGTTTGATTTTGTAACACCTTATCCTGATTTTGATGTAGAAATGTTACGTGATTACGCCAAAAGCAAAGGTGTGCGTCTAATGATGCATCATGAAACTTCAGGATCGGTTCGAAACTATGAGCGTCATATGGATAAAGCTTACCAGTTTATGGCTGATAACAATTACAATTCGGTTAAGAGTGGTTATGTAGGCGATATTATTCCGAGAGGTGAATACCATTATGGGCAATGGCTGGTGAACCATTATCAATATGCTCTTGAAAAAGCAGCTGAATATAAAGTGATGGTGAATGCTCATGAAGCTGTACGTCCGACAGGACTATGTCGCACTTACCCAAATCTGATTGGTAACGAGAGTGCCCGCGGAACAGAGTACGAAGCTTTTGGAGGAAATAATGTTAATCATACTACTATCTTGCCTTTCACACGTTTGATCGGAGGTCCGATGGATTACACTCCAGGTATTTTTGAACCTGATGTAAGCCAGTATAATCCTAACAACGGATCAAGAGTACGTACAACCATTGCAAGACAATTGGCATTGTATGTGACCATGTACAGTCCACTGCAAATGGCAGCAGATTTGCCGGAGACATATGCCAAGCATATGGATGCTTTCCAGTTTATTAAAGATGTAGCCATCGATTGGGACGATACCAAAGTACTTGAGGCCGAGCCAGGTGATTATATAACATTTGCCCGTAAGGAAAAAGGAAGTAGTAGCTGGTTTATTGGTCGTACTAATGATGATCAGGTGCGCACATCAAAAATCAAATTTGATTTCCTGACACCAGGGAAAAAGTACATAGCAACTGTTTATGCTGATGCTAAAGATGCTCATTGGGAGACTAATTCTAAAGCCTATGAGATTAGGAAATATGTGGTAACCAGCAAGTCAAAATTATCACAACAATGTGCTGCTGGCGGAGGTTATGCCATTAGCATTATTGAAGCCAAAGATAAAGCTGAAACCAAAGGGTTAAAGCGACTATAGTGTCACTTAATTAATTGTATGCGGCCTCCTTTGAATATTCGAAGGAGGCTTTTTTGTTGCTGCTGTTACGCACCTTTTATCTAAATAATTCGACCGTTTATAAAATACATCAGTTATATCGTTTGTTGTTTTTACGGATAATAATAAGTTTAGAGGATCAAAATGAACATTCTTTAAACTTAATTAATTCATCTATGATTACATTTCTAGGATTCATGGTTGCGGTGGCAGGTATTGTCGCCTTTGTTATTTCCAAACTCGAAAAACAAAATAGTAAACTGCCTGCGGTATTAAAAGGAATTACAAAAATGCATGGCATTATTCTCTTAATCGGCGGGGGTGTTTTAATGTTGCTTAACTCGATGTTTTTCTTTGCCGATAGAGGTTTTAACTATTTATTAGTTTCACCTACAGGACATATGAGTGCTGTAATGGAGCAAGGTATTAAGATAATGATGCCAGGAACAAAGCTTGATAAGTGGCAAAAGTACATTGACGTTAAAGTGGTGAGTAATCAAACCGAGTCGGATCTTGAAGAATTAGAAGGTGTTATGCAACCCATTCCAGTTCGTTTTATCGATCAGGTAACAGCTAAGGGACATGTATCTTTACGCTTTCAATTACCCGAAGATAGCCCTTCATTTATTAAACTTGCCGTTAAGTATCGAACAATGAGTAACCTTGTGAATAATACGATTATTCCAACAGTACGTGAGCAGTTAATTAACACCGGTTATATGTTTGCCGCGCAAAACTATATTTCAGGTGAAGCACAATCATTCCGCCAAACTTTTGAAGAACAATTAAAAGAAGGAACCTATGCAGTTAATAAATTAGAGGTAAAGGATACTTTATTTAATGAGATAAATATGACCGAGAGGGATCGAACTATCAAGGAGATTCAGACAAGGTATATAGTAGAAAAGATTCTTGAGAATGGGATTCCGAAACGTATTCCACATGAGTTATCAGAGAATAATATCATTGTATCCCAGGTTATTGTTGATAAGATTGATCTGGAGGCTACGTTTAAGCAACGATTAGAAGCGCAGCGCGATGAATCGGCTAAGCGACAGTTAGAGCAGCAGATGATAGAGACAGCTAAAGCTGAGCAGCAGCGTATTGTAGCACAAGGTGAGCGTGACAAGGCTGAAGAACGTGTGAATCAGGAAAAGGAGCAGGTAAAGGCTCTGATTGCCATTGAAACCAAGCTTAAGCAAGAGGAAACCAATAAAAAGCTGGCTGCAATAGCTTTGGAAACAGAGCGTTTAAACGCGCAAAAGAAAAAGGTAACAGCAGACGCTGAAGCTTATGAGATTTCAAAGAAAGTACACGCTGGTATTACACCTGAAGTTAAATTGGCCATGGAGTTAGACCGCGACGTAAAGGTTGCAGCAGAGATTGCTAAAATTAAATTTCCTGAAACTATGATAATGGGTGGAGACTCGAAAGGAGGAACACCATTAGAAAGTCTAATTGGAGCAGCTATGGCGAAGCAATTACAAAACAGTAAAGGCAATTAATAAAATTTGATTCAGTAAGGTCTCCTTTGAATTTTCAAGGGAGGCTTTTTTATGCAGTTCGAACAAGTTAGGCTATCTGTCAGGACGATTTCCCTGTCGCCTTATAGGCACTTCCCCAAGGGGAAGATGATTTGCATCATAGTAATCAATGCTCCACCTGGGAAGCTGTCTAAAGACTAAGGGGAATACATTGAAATATTTTTCCTATCTTAAAAGCATAACTTAAAACTTACAGCTATGACATCGAATGATAACACAAAATTAGTATCAGTATTCAACGGAACACCAATGGAAGTGGAAATGCTTTGCCAGATTTTGAATGATAATGGGGTAGAGGCGACCATGAAAAATCAGTTAATAGGTATGATTGCTCCACACCACACTTTAGATGGAGCCGATGTATTTGTTAAGGAGGAGGATAAAGAAAAAGCCTTGTATTGGGTTGAGGAATTCAAGAAGAGTTAAGTCATAGATAGTGGTCGATTAGAGTTTAATATGTGTTCAATCCATTTTAAAAGATTATCATGATCTCTATAAAATTGTTGGAAGGTATTTCAAATGAAACGCTTTATAGTGCTTTTTCAGCAGCCTTTAAAGACTATGAGATTCAAGTGAATCAAAGCGAACTATTCGAAATGTTGCAAAGAAGGGGCTTTGTAGCCGAATTATCATTTGGTGCCTTTGATAATGAAGACTTGGTGGCTTTCACTTTTAATGGAATAGGAAACCATAATGGCATTAGAACGGCATACGATACAGGTACTGGAACAATTGAGGCCTATCGGGGCAAAGGTTTAGCTACTCGGATATTCGAATACTCCATTCCATATTTAAAAGAAGCTGATGTAAAGCAGTACCTGCTTGAAGTATTACAACATAATGATAAGGCAATTTCTGTGTATCAAAAATTAGGTTTTAATGTGGAGCGCGAATTCAACTACTTTGTTAAGAGACAGGATAGTATACAGTTAATACCCAAGAAGCTTAAACCGGATTATAGCATTAGCAGTATTTCATTTGATCAGGTAAAAGAGCATGTTCATTTTTGCGATTTTGTGCCATCGTGGCAAAATAGCCTTGAATCCATTGAACGGCGTATTGACACCTTCCGCTTTTTGGGTGTCTTTTATAAGAAAGACTTGGTTGGTTACTGTGTTTTTGAACCCCAATCAGGTGATATTACACAAATAGCCGTTAACAAACTACATCGTCGAAAGGGCATTGGAACTCTATTGCTAAAAGAAACCATGACATATAATAAACACCAAGAACTGAAGTGTATCAATACACAACTTGAGTGTTCATCCGTCACTCGTTTTTTAACTGTGCAGAACATGGATGTTTCGGGTAAGCAGTTTGAGATGATTCGAGTATTATAAAAAACGAGTGATATCAATTTAAAATCTGTATGCTTGTCTTTTGTACCAATGTTTTATCTTCCTTACCATCGTGAAGAAAAATACGGGAAAGTGTAATTACACATTTGTGATAATAGAATTCGCGTACATACAAGGAGCGATTCAGCAACTAAAAGAATAGATTGAAAAAGTGAAAGTGTCGATAAAATCTCAGCAGGGATATAATGGATTTTTTAAGCAATGTGTAAAAACTGACTTTTAAACTAATGTTTAACTAAAAATTAGAAAAATGAAAAGGTCAGTTGTTATTTTATCACACTTTGGATTTTGGTTAATGATTTGGTTTCTAATCTTTACAATTATGAACTTGATGCCAATGCTATTGCCTTCTGAAAATTATAGTCCACTTACAAACTGGGCTGCATACAAGAGTGCCGCACTTGCTGTAGGTATGCTTTCGGTTCCATTTTATATCTTTTTCTTTTACACCAAATTGATAATAAAAAATGTAAAATACCTGGTTTATCCACTTTTGTTAATTATACCATTTTACATTGGCCATGCAATTTGGGGAGGCAATAACACATACAAGCATATGGATGCCTTAATGACTGTAGTAGTTATACTGCTATTTGGTTTTTTAGGAGGCTTATTTCAATTCTTCACTGATTGGTTTAAGAAGAATAGATTAAAAATAGAACTTGAACGTAAAAATTATGAGAGTAATTTCGCATTACTCCGTTCTCAAATCAATCCACACTTCTTATTCAACACTCTGCATAATATTGACACTCTTATTCATGACAATCAGGATAAAGCATCGAAATCGTTGGTAAAACTTTCAGATATAATGCGATACATGCTAAAAGATGCCCAATTGGAATTTGTTGAATTATCTAAAGAGATTGAACATTTAGAAAGCTACTTATCTCTTGAAAGACTTAGACTTAAAAATGAAAAGTTTCTTAATTTCACGATAAGTGGTAATTCAAAAGGGATAAAGATTGCTCCAATGATTATGATTCCTTTTGTCGAGAATGCTTTTAAACATTGCGTTGATTCGAGCATTGAGAATGGAATAATTATTAAGATTACGATAGAGAACGAAAAACTAATTTTTACTTGTTCAAATCAGTTTGATAAATCTGAGACTGAAAAAGACAAAGTTCATGGGATTGGCTTAGATACGGTCAAAAAACGATTGGAATTGATTTACAAGAATAAACACAAACTAATGATTGATTCAAAGGATTCTGTTTTTAGAGTAAATTTGGAATTAGAACTCAATGAAAATTAATTGTATAGCCATAGAAGACGAACCTCTTGCCTTAAAAAAGATTAAGGAGTTTATTGAGCAGGTTGATTTCCTGAATTTACTGGAAGGATTTAACAATGCAATTGATGCAATTGGATTTCTAAAGAAAAATTCCGTTGATTTAATATTCCTTGACATCAGGATGAAGAAATTATCAGGGATACAGTTTTTGGAATCCATACAAGTCAAGCCAAAAGTGATAATTACTTCTGCATATGATGAGTATGCACTTAAAGGATATGAATTAGATGTTGCAGATTATCTGTTAAAGCCGTTCACATTTGAGCGGTTTTTAAAGTCAGTTGATAAGGTTTATAATCAACTAGAAGACATAGAGAGTAATAAGTCAAATGAATATGTTTTTGTAAAAACAGAATATCGTATTGAGAAAATTGAGATCAAGGATATTCTTTTTATTCAAGGGATGAAGGATTATTTGCAGATTCATACAACCAATAGAAAGATCATGACTTTGCAAACATTCAAGAACTTATTGGAAATATTACCGCAAACTGATTTTCAAAGGGTTCATAACTCATATATTGTGTCGATTTCTAAAATTGAGAATATTGAAAGAAATAGAATCCGGATAGGAAGCGATTTGATACCGATTTCAGATAGTTATAAAGACAAATTTTATGGGATATTAAAGGAGCGAAAGATACTGATATAAGCAAATAATGAATAGAGTATGTGTGCTGACACAAAGTTGAATTAACAAAGGACACAGAGCAATTTGCAAATTCTCAACAAAGGTGAACAACGCCAAATACCAGGTTTGGTTTTAACTGATAGCTAAAAGTAAAACACAATGCTTTGACCTCATTCGATTAGTAAAATATATGAACAAAACTCCTATAAGCCACTATGCAGAGATCGTTTGCTACAATTAGAAATAAAAAACATATCTTCATTAAATGAGTAAAATAAATATATACCAGGTAGATACTTTTACCGACAAATTATTTTCAGGGAATCCAGCTGCTGTTTGTATACTACAAGATTGGCTTAGTGATGAATTAATGCAATCCATTAGTGCCGAAAACAACTTAGCGGAAACTGCCTTTGTTGTACCAAGAGATAATTATTTTGAGATAAGATGGTTCACACCCACAGTTGAGGTTGATTTATGTGGTCACGCTACATTAGCTGCAGCTTTTGTCTTGTTTAATTGCTTAAATTATTCTGAACCTGAGATTGTCTTTTTTTCGACTAAAAGTGGTGAACTGAAAGTGTCCTTACAAAAGGATATTTTGTTTTTGGACTTTCCAACCGATGTTTTATTGAAGGCTGATAATTTTACGCAAATATCAAATTGTATTGGGATTAAGCCTAAAAAAATATTTAAAGGAAAAACTGATTATATAGCAGTCGTTGATAATGAAGATGATGTTGTAAAAATAAACCCAAACCTGTTGGAAATATCCAAATTAAAAGCAAGAGGGCTGATAGTAACCTCTAAAGGCAAAGAAGTAGATTTTGTTTCTCGTTTTTTTGCTCCACAATCGGGAATAAATGAAGACCCGGTAACTGGCTCGGCGCATACTTCGTTGATTCCAATATGGTCGCAACAACTAGGTAAAGAAAAAATGTTTGCAAAGCAACTATCTAAGCGGGGAGGAAGTTTGATTTGTGTAAACAAAGGAGAGCGAAGTCAAATTGGCGGTAATGCAAGATTATATATGACTGGAAAAATAAACTTAGACTAAAATGAAAATACTTGCTATTGAGAAAGAAATAAGCGGAATTGATTGGGATAATGAAAATGATACTTTAGAGGCAGAAGCATATAGGGTTCACGAACTACAACAAATGGGATATTTAAGAGAGATCTATTTCAACGAAAGTCATAATGCTGTGCTTATTTTAGAATGTGAGTCTAAAGAAAAAGCCTTAGAATTATTAAAATCACTTCCATTGATCCAGAAGGGTCTTATTCGATTTGAGATAATGCAATTGAATCCTTACACCGGATTTGATAGAATAATTAAAGAATAGCCAACAGAGGAGAAAAGCTATATGTAATTTCGGTATTGTGGGTAATTTAGTTGCCAT
Source organism: Carboxylicivirga sp. (assembly GCF_982718395.1). Taxonomy (NCBI): domain Bacteria; kingdom Pseudomonadati; phylum Bacteroidota; class Bacteroidia; order Marinilabiliales; family Marinilabiliaceae; genus Carboxylicivirga; species Carboxylicivirga sp. The sequence continues at coordinate 7,552 of NZ_CEXQWX010000079.1, read as the reverse complement.
TTTTAGTTACAATAGTACCCATTCTTCAGTAATCGTTTAAAATGACCTTAAGTTATTGGTGCAGATTGAATAACGAGAATAACATACATTCGTAGTTACAGATTGTCCAGCCGATAGTTATCGGTTTCTAAACGGATAGTTATGGGTTTCCCAATCGATACTTAACAGCTTTCCAATAAAGAATCAAATATATATTGTAGAATACTAATCACATCTTTATTTGCTTTATGGGTATAAAGATCCGATCCGTAACTCGATTTATCTTATGCAGATTTAAGCGGAATTAATATCTGGAATTTTTGTTCCTCTAAACTGCATAATACTTCATAATACTGATTTGGGTATGTTTCTTCGAGCCAGTTGCATAAAGCATTTTGTTCAGCATCATTAAGCCATAATCTTGATTTGTATAATTCTTTTTCAATAAGTGATTGGTCGTGAATAATGTTTTTAATTATGGCTTTTTGATGCTCAAGATATGAAGTAATCATTGGGTGTTGTTATTAATTGCTTGATTTAATTTTGTGAGTGCAAGTAAAGCAAATCATTATTGTACGAGGTAAATCAAACGTTAACGGTTAATTATCTTGAGAAATCAATGGAACACAAATTAGCAGCTTATTTAATGTAGAAGTAAGGAAGAGTTAATGCAGTTTTACTTTAGTTTCAGGTTGTACAAGATAGATGATTCCTAAGGTATAATAAAAGCCCGCACCAAAAACGATGCGGGCTTTGCTATTTAGTTTAAGCATTTATTAAAACTTCATGCCTAAGCGAACCATAAAGTTGGTACCAGCTTGTGGAAAATAGCCATCAAGCACATCGTGCTCGCCAGCATAATAATAGCGGTAAACCCAGGCATTTGATTCATACTCTTCATCAAGCAGGTTATTTACCTTAAACCCAAGGTTAAAATCACCGACAGATGGTATCTTAAAGTCATAATTCACTAAAAGGTCGTTAACAAACCATGCATCCAGTTTACGATTGTCGTTTGAGGTATTGTCGATAAATTGCTCGCCTACATATTTGCTTAAAAGAGATACTGTAAGTCCGTTTGTTGGCACCCAGCTAAACTGGCTGGCAGCCGTGATAGCAGGCGAGAAGGCTATATCTGTTTCACCCAGCTCAGTGACATATTGATAAGGTTCGTTCTCGGGATCATCCCAATAGCTCCAATTGTCAACGTATTCGGTATAGTTTTTTATTTTATTGGCTGATAAAGCCAGGTTTCCGGTCCAGTTAAAGTTTGAAGTCAGGATAATTCCACCTTCTATTTCAATACCGGCCCGGTAGCTATCCGGTACATTCACCATAATGGCAGCACCCACATCATTAATTTCGCCTGTTAGAACCAGCTGATCTTTATATAGCATGTAATAGGCATTAAGTTTGGCAAATGCCTTATCAGTGTTGTATTCAAAACCTAATTCCCAATCATATAATGTTTCGGGTGTTGGTTTTCTGTCTGCCGGGGCATCTCTGAAATCGCTTCTCGATGGCTCACGCTGCGCCACTGCAAAAGAAGCAAATATGCGCTGTTGCTGATTCAGTTGATAGTTGATACCCATCTTTGGATTTACAAAGTCAAAATTGTACGATTGGGTTAAATCTGAATTATCATCGTGAGTGCCATTCATCGAATAGGCAACGTTACGATATTGGATATCTCCGTATAGCCAAAGCTTATCCATTACGGCACAAGTAGCTTTAATAAAACTGTTAAAATCTTGTTTCTTACCATTATTAAAATACCACTGGTGGTTGTGAGGTATGCCGTTGTTGTATTGGCTCCAGATTACATTACCAAAATGATCACCGTCATATTCATTGTAGGCTCCGCCAATAATAAGCTCAAGGTTGTTGTTGGTATAAATACCCGAGAATGTCCCGCCGTAGAAATGATTATCCAGCCACTTACGCTGAATTAAGTCGGTTTTCTCAATTTCCTCACCATTAACATTAATGCTTTCAAAGCCTACGTTGTAATCTTTAAATTTGCGTCCATTCTTAAAAGATTCGTAATAGCCTTCACCTTTGGTATAATGCAAAGCGGCTGTTAAATTCCAGAAGTCATTGGGGCGATGTGTGAAATGCAATTGATAATGGTCTTGTTGGTAATTGTCTGTTTGGTTTTCGTATAAGTATTTATTGAAGGTACGTGCATCTGAGTTGTATAGATTCTCAGCCTCTGCATCTGTCCAACCATCCATCATCACCAGTTTTTCCATACCTGCACGATCGTTCTCAAGCTTTACCTTAGGAACACCATTCCATGCCTGATAGGTTTTTTCCTTACCTGAGAAAGTAATGAACTTAATGGTCGATTGCTCGCCATAGTAACCGCCTGAAAAATAGTAGGATTTGAGGTCAGAGGTGGCGCGATCGGTGAAACCATCAGAATTAATACGTGACAATCGCACGTCAAAGGCCATATTGTTCTTTAGCAACCCGGTAGACACAGCGACCGAATTTTTCATAGTGTTATAAGAACCATAGCTGTTGTCAATAAAGGCCATTGTTTCAGCAGCAGAATTAAGAGTGTTCAGGTTAACAGATGCACCAAAAGATGCAGCTCCGTTAGTGGATGTTCCCACACCTCTTTGAACCTGTACTTTGTCTACCGAGGCTGCAAAGTCGGGCATATTAACCCAGAAAACACCTTGCGATTCGGCATCGTTCATAGGAATACCGTTAACCGTAACATTAATGCGGGTGATGTCTGTTCCTCTTATCCGAAGCCCTGTATATCCCACACCGGCACCGGCATCAGAATTGGTTACCACTCCCGGCATCTGATTCAGTAAAAAAGGTAAATCCTGACCAAAATTCTGTCGTTGAATTTCTTCAGAATCCATCTCAGATGTAGCAACCGGTGCATTTCTACTGGCACGAATTGCCGACACAATCACTTCGTCAGTCAGCACTGCAACCGGTGTTAGGGTAGCATTAAGTGTGCCGCCTTCTGCCTGGATTGTTTGAGTTTTGTAACCCACATAAGAAAACACCAATTCTGGCGAAGCTGTCTTGGTGGTGATCTTGTAGGCCCCTTGTGAGTCAGTAATGGTTCCGTTGTAAGAATTCCGAACAATGACATTCACACCTACCAGTGCCTCACCATTTTCGTCGGTGACATGTCCGTTAATAGTTGATTGTGCAAAAGCTCCCAGTGTTATCACTGAAGCCAGCACGAAAGCATAAAACCTCTTCATTTTAATTACGCAGTTTAAGTTGTTTAACAAATACCGCAATGAGATGTCGTAGGAGATAACTCTGTTCCCTTGTCGGCATTACCCGGCCAGGTTCGAAGGGTATAATCTCAGCCTGTTAAGGCACCCCATTGGAATTGGGCGCAAAAGTATGCACCCGAATGTTATTATCAAAGAAAAATAAGACCTTTTTATCTCAAATGTTATTTCTTTTTTGCCAAGTTATTGAATAATAGATGTAAAGGCAAGGTTGCAGGTTTTGGACTCTGAGTTTAGGTTTGGATTCTCACCTGCTGAATATAAGCAGTATGTAAACATCAGCTGATGAGTAAGAATGAAAACCAATTCTCGCTTGTTCTGAGAAAATATAGTTTATTGATTATTTTATCCTATACAATCGTCCCAATCTTTCCAAACCGGTTCATAGCCTCCATCTTTAATCATTTGGCAAACAGCTTCTGGGCTTCGGTCGTCATTCACTGAAAATTGCTCCAGAGCCTTGTTATAAACAGCATAACCTCCGGGTTCCGTCTTTGAACCGGCACTCATGGCAGTCACACCTAATTGCAACATATGGTTCCTGAATTTTTTACTCTCGCGGGTCGATAAGGATAAATCCACGTCGGGATTAAAAATCCGGTAGGCCATAATCAACTGGGCCAGTTGCTTATCTGTAACTTCCACATTGGGTTGAAAAGAGCCAACGTGTGGGCGCAGGCGAGGGAAGGAGATGCTGTATTTTGTTCGCCAATAGCTTTTTTCCAGATAATCAAGGTGCAAAGCTGTAAAGAAGGAGTCGGTGCGCCAGTCTTCCAGGCCTAATAAGCAACCAATACCAATTTTATGGATTTGTGCTTTCCCCAATCGTTCAGGAGTAGCTAAGCGGTATGAAAAGTCAGATTTCTTACCACGCGGATGATAAGCCTTGTAATTGGTCTTGTTGTATGTTTCCTGGTAGACATACACAGTATGTAATCCCAATTGGATCAACCCTTCATACTCCTCTTGCTTCATAGGTTGCACTTCTATGGAAACAGAAGGGAAATGAGGCTTAACCAATTCTACGATTTCTTTCAGGTAATTATAACCACAATCTTTTGGATGCTCACCGGTTACCAACAATAAATGTTGGAAACCCATGTTCTTGATGACCTCAATTTCCAGCAGCACTTGCTCATTATCAAGCGTGATACGATTAATGTCATTATCATGACTAAAGCCACAATAAGCACAAGCATTGGCGCATGCATTTGAAAGATACAAAGGAATGTACAATTGTATAGTTTTTCCAAAACGACGTTGGGTGATGGCGCGACTTTTAACCGCCATCTGCTCAAGGTAAGCTTCTGCAGCAGGAGAGATTAATGCCTTAAAGTCCTCTAAAGTAGCTTTCTCTGTGGAGAGAGCCAGCTCCACATCGGTAACTGTTTTGCTATATATTGATTGCGTTGTAGCTTCCCAATTGTGCGAAGCATGTACCTCTTCAAATGTTTTCATTTCTATTAAGTCCGAAGCCTGATTTCAATGTTTTAACCATTTCCCCTTAGAGAAGGAGAATATGGATATAATATTCTTTTAAGTATATCCCTTTAGGGGGATTGAACCACCATGCAAATTATTAGCAGTTGTTACTACAATTCATCCAAAAAAGCTGTCAACGGACTGGATGCCTCAGCGCCCATTGATTGAGTAGCCAGTTTAGCTTCATAAGCCATACGTCCTGCTTCAACTGCCAACTTAAAGGCTTTACCCATCTCTACCGGATTAGGCGAAACTGCAATGGCAGTGTTAACCAATACCGCATCAGCACCCATTTCCATGGCATCGGCGGCATGTGATGGTGCACCAATACCGGCATCTACTACGACAGGTACCTGGCTTTGCTCAATAATGATCCGCAACATTTCCTTGGTCTGTAAACCTTGGTTGGAGCCAATTGGAGCACCTAACGGCATTACGGCTGCTGTTCCCACTTCTTCAAGTCGCTTACATAAAACCGGATCGGCTTGTACATATGGAAGGACAATAAATCCCAGCTTGACCAACTCTTCAGCTGCTTCTAACGTCTCAATAGGATCGGGTAAAAGGTATTTAGGATCAGGGTGAATTTCTAGTTTTAACCAGTTGGTTTCAAGAGCCTCACGAGCAAGTTGTGCTGCAAAAATTGCTTCTTTGGCTGTTCGTACACCAGATGTATTGGGAAGCAAGTTAATACGCTCGTGTTTCAGGTGTTGAAGTATATCATCCGAAGCGTTATTCATTTCAACACGACGCAAGGCAACGGTTACTAATTCCGATTCGCTGACTTCAATAGCGTCCTGCATCAAGTTATTGGAAGCAAATTTGCCTGTTCCTGTAAATAATCGCGATTGAAATGTTTTATCGCCAAGTTGAAGTGGGGTCATATTTTTTAGCTTTTAGCTGATGGCTTAATTTATTAACGAAATTTTGTCCAGTTGGCTGAACTACACTTACCAATTTCTTCCAAAAGTTGGAGAGTTACCGCGCCAGGTTGTTCATTTTGTGAAATATATGATGAAATCGCAATGCCATGAATACCAGTCTTAAAAAGTTCCCGGAAATCATCAGGTACAATACCTCCAATAGCAATGATTGGAATTGATATGCCTGCATCCTTACATTGATCTATAATAGATTGGTACCCTTTGGTACCTAAAATTGGGCTTAAGTTCTTTTTAGTCTCCGTAAAACGAAAGGGTCCTAGCCCAATGTAATCAACACCCATATTTACTAAAGATTGAATATCTTCAAAGGTGTTGGCTGTTCCTCCAATAATAGCTTGAGGGCCTAATATTTCACGGGCTTGATCTGGTGACATATCATTTTTACCAAGATGTACTCCATCGGCTCCAATTTTAGCTGCAATCTCTACATGGTCATTTATTATAAAGGTAGCACCGTTATCCATACAGTAGCTCATAGCTTCAACAGCTAATTGTTCTATTTTTTCAACAGAAGCATCCTTAATACGTAATTGTACCCAATTACCACCACCAAGCACAACAGCTTTTATTTGCTCTAAATAGCTATGCTTTGATGGAGAAGTAATGAAGTGCAGACGCGATATATTTTTTTTATTCATAACAGCTTAATTAGTTGATCAGGTTATGGTGGTAGCCCAACAAAGAGTTATTGCTGCCTATAATTTTTTTGACATAGAAATGAGCTTTTGAACAGGCTGATTGAAGTGAACTTCCTAAAGCTAGTTCAGCTGCAATTGCGGATGAAAGAATGCAACCTGTACCGTGTTTTTGCAGGTCACCCTTTATTTTCTGAGACTTAACACGAAATACCTCAACATTGGCTGAATACAATTCATCGCACACTTCCTGGCCATTTTGATGACCGCCTTTTATTAGAATTGATGATTGAAGCAAGTCGACCAGGTATTGAGGAGATTGATCGGCAAAAAGTCTTTCAAACTCGAGAAGGTTAGGAGTTAAAAGATCGACTTTGTCTTTGATCAGGGTATTGATCTGTAGATGTAATTCATCGTGGAAAGAAAATCCGGCAGAAGCTTTTAATATGGGATCCCATACCACCATTGCTTCCGGCCAGTTTCTTTTTATCCATTGTAGTAGCTTATTCAGAATCGAAGCTGATTCAACTAAACCTATTTTGATGGCCTTTGGTGTGTGTTTTTTTGCTAATAAAAGCAGCTGTTGTTCAATCTCATCAAATGCTAACCATCTGACTCCTTCAAACTGGCTTTCATTCTGAAAGGTAATAGCTGTAACGACACCTAAGCCGTAGACCTCATGCTGTTCAAATGTTTTTATGTCACTTGTAATTCCTGCGCCACTGCTCGGGTCAAAACCGGCAATGCTCAGTACATAAGGTCTGTTGTTCATTTTTTAAGTCCATTTGTCGGTGACTTCTTTGAAGCGTTCCACAACGCCATCAATGTCACCATCTTTTTCAAATTGTGCCCACAGGTGTCCGTGTAAAACCACACCATCAAAGCCAAGGTCACGTGCTACGTCCACATTTTTATGATCTATACCACCTAAAGCTAATACAGGCACTTCATGATTTTTTTCTAAATAATTCTTTAGTACCGCTTGGTCAATGGCCGGGCCATATCCCTCTTTCGAAATACTTTCAAATACCGGGCTCAACAGCGCATAGTTAAAAGACTCACTCAAATTTATCAACTCACTCATCGAATGAACAGATATGCTCTTAGGCAATGCTTTATTGCTATAGTCATCAATTAGATGTCGATTATACGAGGTAAAATGAACGCCTCGCAAATCTTTAGGTTCAACAATTGCTAAATGACTATGAACAACTATGCGTTTATGATATTGAGTATCTATAGA